>JAFAWL010000203.1 GCA_019241805.1 Actinomycetota bacterium | reverse complement strand
AACAAAGTAGGTTCGTCGCTTCCGGTGTGCGCGTAAATTCCGTTGATCGCGTCCTGCGCACTGCCCTGGCCCGACAGGCTGATCGACGAGCGCATCTCGTCCTCCAGCTGCTTGGCCGTGCCGTTGGTCAGGCGCGAGTAACCGGCGAAGGCGGCGGGCAGTCGAATGCCGTGATGACTGCGCAACGTCGCGTCGGCGATGAGCCCACCGGCGATCAGGGCGAACACGAGGACGCCGGCCACGATGAGCGTCCGCTTGCCTCGTTGGCCCAGGCGCGAGGGTCGGGCCGGAAGCAGCGTGCCGCCGGGCAGTTGAGACCAGTTGGACGGGGTTGCGTAGCCGTAGGTGGGCGGGGTTGCGTAGCCGTAGGTCGGCAGGGTGGCGTAGCCGTAGGTCGGCGGGATCGCGTACTGATAGCCAGGGGTATCGCCGCCGAGACGCCCCGACGGTCCGAAGGTCCCCGGCGGGGAGCGGTATCCCGCTTCGGGCGGGTAGTAGCCCGGCGGCGCGATCGGGGGCAGCGGCGGCGTGGGCGGCGGCCGGACGAAGGGCGGCGGCGGAACGTAGCTGGCCTCGTCCGGCCACTCGTCTGCCGGTGGAAGCGCATTGGGGTCGACGAATCCGCCGTCCTCGGCCGCGCGGCCGAACGTTGTCCCGTCTTCGGCTGCACGGCCGAACATTGCCATTGCGCCCTCCTCGCGGCGATCCGGAGTGCGGATGCCTGGGGGTCCATGATGCCGACCCGGCCTAGGGAGCGCATGTCCGGCTCAGGTCGAGTCCGGCGCTCAATCCCGTTCGACCGAGCCGGGTAGTCTGTGCGACATGCGTGATGCGGGGCGCTTCGACGGGCGATGGCAGAGCTGACGCTCAGAGCCCGGCCTTTCCCCGACTGTCGCGGAGTGATCAATGTCCATACCCAGGCCTGACCGACGCGCGCAAGGCGCCGGCGCCACATCGATGATTCCAACCGTTCGCCCCGACCCGAGCGGTCATTTCGGTCGCTACGGTGGCCGATTCGTGCCTGAGGCTCTCATCGCCGCGCTCGACGAGCTCGAACAGGTCTTCACGATCGCCGTTGCCGATCCGAGCTTCACCGAAGAACTCGACCGACTCCTTCGCGATTACACCGGTCGGCCATCGCCGCTGACCGATGCGCCGAAGTTCGCGGCCCACGCGGGGGGTGCCCGCATCCTGCTCAAGCGGGAGGACCTCAACCACACGGGATCGCACAAGATCAACAACGTGCTCGGTCAGGCACTGCTGACACGTCGGATGGGTAAGAAGCGGGTCATCGCCGAGACCGGAGCGGGCCAGCACGGCGTTGCCACGGCTACCGCGGCGGCCCTGATGGATCTCGACTGCACCGTCTACATGGGCGAGCAGGACACCCGCCGGCAGGCTCTCAACGTCGCTCGCATGCGTCTGCTCGGGGCCGAGGTCATTCCGGTGTCCACCGGCTCCCGCACGCTCAAGGACGCGATCAACGAGGCGATGCGCGATTGGGTGACCAACGTCGAGACCACGAACTACATCTTCGGCACCGTCGCCGGGCCGCACCCGTTTCCGATGCTGGTGCGCGAATTCCAGCGGATCATCGGCGACGAAGCCCGAGCTCAGGTGCTGGAACGTATCGGGCGACTGCCGGATGTGGTTGCGGCCTGCGTCGGTGGTGGTTCCAACGCGATCGGTATCTTCACCGCGTTCCTCGCCGACCCCGACGTGCGGCTGGTCGGTTTCGAGGCGGGCGGCGAGGGCGTCGACACCGGGCGGCACGCAGCGACCATCTCTGCCGGCGCGCCGGGAGTCCTGCATGGTGCGCGCAGCTACTTGCTGCAAGACGCGAATGGCCAGACGGTGGAGTCCCACTCGATCTCGGCGGGCCTCGACTATCCCGGCGTCGGGCCGGAGCACTCCTACCTGGCCGATCTCGGCCGCGCCCAATACCGCCCGATCACCGATGCGCAGGCGATGGAGGCGTTCTCGTTGCTCTCGCGCACCGAGGGCATCATTCCGGCCATTGAATCGGCGCACGCGCTGGCGGGCGCGTTGCAGCTGGGTCGCGAATTCGGTCCGGACGCGGTGATCCTGGTCAGCCTGTCCGGGCGCGGGGACAAGGACGTCGAGACCGCGTCACATTACTTCGGGCTGCTCGACGAGGCCGAGCTGCGCTCGTGAGCACATCCCTGACCCAGCGCCTGCAGATCGCCCGCGATGAGCAACGGGCCGCGCTGATCGGGTACCTCCCGGTCGGCTTCCCTGACGTCGATACCTCCATCGAGGCGATGCGGGCGATGGTCGCCGGGGGCGCCGACGTCATCGAGGTAGGCGTGCCCTACAGCGACCCCGGCATGGACGGTCCGACGATCCAGCAGGCGGTCGATCCGGCGGTGCGAGCCGGTGTCGGGCTCCCGGACGCGTTGCGGGCCGTCGCCGGCGTCGTCGAGGCCGGCGCCGCCGCCGTGGTGATGTCGTATTGGAATCCGATCGAACGCTACGGCGTGGACCACTTCGCCGCCGACCTGGCCGCCGTAAGTGGATCCGGCGCGATCACCCCCGATCTCGTCCCGGACGAGGCGGCCGACTGGATCGCCGCGACCGACCGGACCGGACTCGACCGGGTGTTTCTCGTGGCGCCGTCCTCGACGGACGCGCGCCTGGCGATGACGGTGGGCAGCTGTCGAGGGTTTGTCTACGCGGCGTCGACGATGGGGGTCACAGGCGCCCGCTCGGATGTCAGTGACGCGGCTCGCCGGCTCGTCGAGCGCACCCGGGCGGCCGGTGCGGGGTCGCTACCCGTATGCGTAGGCCTGGGTGTTTCGAATGCCGACCAGGCCGCGGCCATCGCCACCTTCGCCGACGGGGTGATCGTGGGCTCGGCGTTCGTGCGACGCCTGCTCGACGCTCCCGGTGCCGAGGGCGTTGCCGCGGTCGAGGCGCTGGCCAAAGAGCTGGCCGATGGTGTGCGGCGGCGTAGCTGAGGCTCAGGGCAGCAGTACGAGCTTTCCCTGCGTCCGTCGGTTTTCCAGGTCGTCGTAGGCCTGGGCGGCCTCGTGCAGCGGGTAGCGTCCGCCGATCTCGACGGCGAGCGTCCCATCGGCAACCGCGGTCAGGATCTCGCCCGAACGCCACAGCAGCTCGTCCCGCGTGGCGATGTAGTCGCCCAGAGTGGGACGGGTGAGGAAAAGGGAACCGCCCTGGTTGAGGCGTTGCGGATCCACCGGTGGCACCGGACCGCTGGATGCGCCGAAAAGGGCCAGCACGCCCCGGCGGGTCAGACTCGCGAGTGACGCATCGAAGGTGGCTTGGCCGACGCCGTCGTAGACGACCGAGACACCGCGACCGCCGTTGGCGGCGCGGATCGCCGCGGCCAGTTCGGCGGGGTCGTCGTAGCGGTCGTAGCGAAGGGCTTCGTCGGCGCCCAGTTCACGAGCGCGCGCGCATTTCGCATCGCTGCCGGCCGTTGCGATGACCAGCGCGCCTCGCGACTTTGCCAGCTGGACCAGCAACTGTCCGACCCCCCCGGCCGCGGCGTGGACGAGGGCGGAATCGCCCGGCTGCAGCGAATAGGTCGACGTGATCAGGTAATGCGCCGTCATGCCCTGCAGCAACGCGGCCGCGGCCAGTTCGGGCTGGACGCCCTCCGGCACCGCCACGGCCTTGTCGGCGCCCACCAGTACCTCCTGGGCGTGGCTTCCCGGTTGAGCAGCCCAACAGACCAGCTGGCCGACCTCGAATCCACTTACGCCCGGGCCGACGGCGATGACCGTGCCCGCTCCCTCGCCGCCGAGCACGAACGGCGTCGGCAGCCGGTAGATCCCCTCTCGTTGATAGACCTCCACGAAGTTCACGCCGGATGCGGCCACCCGTACCAGTAGTTGACCGGCGTCCGGGTCGCTGATCGCGGTCGGCCGGACCTCCAGCACCTCACGCCCGCCCGGCCGGGTCACGATCAGAGCCTCGATTTCGTGGTCGCTCATGGGTCCAACGTAGTGTTGTCGTGTGCGCCCGCTCGCCTCGCTACCCAGCCCCACGCAGAGCGTGTGGCACCTCGGGCCGTTGCCGATCCGGGCCTACGCACTGTGCATCGTGTTCGGCATCGTGGTGGCGCTGTGGCTGACGGCCCGGCGCTGGCGCGCCGCCGGCGGAGCCGACAACGAGGTTTGGGACGTCGCCGGCTGGGCGATTGTGTTCGGCATCGTCGGCGGTCGGCTCTATCACGTCGTCACCGATCCCGAGCTCTACTTCGAAAAGGGTCGCCATCCCGTCGATGCCCTGAAGATCTGGGACGGCGGCTTGGGTATCTGGGGCGCCATCGCATTGGGCGTCTTGGGCGCCTACATCGGCTGTCGACGAAAGGGAATGCGACTCACGGCCTTCGCCGACGCCGCGGCTCCCGGAGTCGTGCTCGCGCAAGGGCTAGGCCGGTGGGGAAACTGGTTCAACAACGAACTCTACGGCGGCCCGACCAGCCTGCCGTGGAAGCTAGAAATCCACGATATCGACGTCGTCACCGGGAAGGCCGCTGTCGACGGCGCCGGGCACGTGATCGTGCTCGGCTACTTCCAGCCGACGTTCCTGTACGAATCCCTGTGGGACGTCGCGATCGCGGTCGTCCTGATCTATTTGACGCGTCGCTTCCGATTCGGCCGCGGCAACGTCTTCGCGCTGTACGTCATGAGCTACACCGTCGGGCGCGGCTGGATCGAAGCCTTGCGACACGATCATGCCAATCACTTCCTCGGACTACGGCTGAACGATTGGACGTCGATCATCGTGTTCCTTGGCGCGCTCGCCTGGTTCGTCGTGCATCGAGATCAATCCGGCGCTCAGATCTACACCGATGCTCGGTTGGCTCGACCCGCAGAGGAAACGCGGCGTGCCGGCGAGGCTGCGGCCGTCGACGAGGCCAAGTCCGGAGCGCGGTCGGCCGACGATGACACCAGTCGAGAGAGCAGCAAAGGCGTGCGGTGAACCGCTTCGGCGACCTCGCACCGCCCCCGGATGCGGAACCGCCCCAATCCGCGGCCAAGGCGAGCTCGGAGATCCACCACAGTCATCGGGATGTGACCGGCGGTTGGTTGCGCCCGACCGTGTTCGGGATGATGGACGGGCTGGTCTCCAACTTCGCGCTGATCGCCGGCGTCTCCGGCGCGCATGCCTCACGCCACGCCGTCATCGTGGCCGGAGTCGCGGGCCTGGTCGGCGGCGCGTTTTCGATGGCCACCGGTGAATTCGTGTCGGTGCAGAGCCAGAACGAGTCCGTTCGTGCCGAAGTCGAGGTCGAACGGCGGGAACTTCGCCATAACTTCGCCGCCGAGGTCGAGGAGCTGGCTCAGACCTACGTCGAGCGCGGGGTGGAGCCGAAGCTTGCGGCCGAAGTCGCCCGTCAGCTGTCAGCCGACCCGCGACAAGCACTGGCCATCCACGCCCGGGAGGAACTGGGCGTAGATCCCGACGATCTGCCCAGTCCGCTCGTGGCGGCCCTCAGTTCGCTGGCCTCGTTCACGGTGGGCGCGTTCATCCCGCTGCTTCCCTACGTTCTCGGTGCGGGCTCGGTGGCGATCTCGGCCGTCTTGTCGTTGGCGGCGTTGTTCCTCGCGGGCGCACTGACAGCCCGCTTCACCGTGCGCGGCTGGGTGTTCTCCGGCGCCCGGCAGTTGGCCGTGGGGGTGCTGGCCGCCGCGGTGACCTACGGCGTAGGGGAGTTGTTCGGCGCCACCGTCGGGTGAAGGGCCGTGGGTGCCGCCAGAATGGCCACGGCCTGATCGAGCGTCTGGCTGGCCGGGCCGCCGACATCGACGACGCCGCCCGGTTCGTCGGGCTGAAGCGGTTCGAGCGTGGCCAACTGGCTGTCGAGCAACGACGGCGGCATGAAGTGGTCGGTCCGGTGCTCCATCCGCTGCCTGATGAGATCACGATCACCGACCAGACATACGAAACGGACGTCCGGATGGCCGTCGCGCAGCAGGTCGCGGTAGCTGCGCTTGAGGGCCGAACACGTGACGATTCCTCCCGTGCCGGCGGCTTCGCGTTCGCCGATCCAGGCCGCGACGGTGCGTAGCCAGGGCCACCGGTCGGCGTCGGTCAGCGGATGGCCGGCGTGCATTTTCGCGACATTGGCCGCCGAGTGGAAGTCGTCGCCCTCGGCGCTGGGCCAACCCAGTCGATGAGCCAGTAGGCCGGCGACGGTGGACTTGCCCGTGCCCGAAGCGCCCATGATCACGCCGACCACCGGGGCCATGTGGTCTTGCCTCACGCGCTGATTCTCGCAAAGCGCCTGGACGCGACCGGCGACGGTATCCCCGCTGCGACTGTTTTCATCTGGTGACGAGCAAAAGATTGCTCCTCGTCAAATAATCAAATTCGATCTAAAGTTGGATTCGCTGAGCCCCAGCCGATCCCCGCAGAACGCGTGGTGCCCGCCATGACTTCTCTGTCCATCGACGTTCACCTTGCCGGCCCCACCTGCGAACTGGCTCTGTGCGGTGCACTCGATGCGCCCGGCTCCCAGGATCTTCGCGACAAGGGCCTCCTCGGCTTGCGCGAAACCCGGATCGAGACGCTCGTCATCGACCTGTCGGCGGTCGCCGCCATCGACGCCGTCGGCATGGAGTCGCTCGTCCTGTTGAGAAATGTCGCGCAGGCCCGCCACAAGCGCTTGATCCTGCGCGGCGCATCCGACCGGGTCGACGATGCCCTGCACGAGGCGCATCTGACCAAGCTCTTCGCCATGGTCGACGCGCCCGCTCGCGTCTCCTAGCAAGCGGTTCGAGACGTCTCGAGCCAGCGCGTCAATCAAGCGCTGGCAGTTCGATTGCGCCGGTCTCGATCACTTCGTGGGCGATGTCGGCCAACTTGCGGTGCCGGTGTTGGCTCGCGACGCGCAGCAGGTCGAACGCCTGGTCTTGGGTGAGCTTGTACTGGGCCATGAGCACGCCCACGGCCGCGCCGATATCCCGGTTGCTCTTCAGTGCGCGCATGAGATTCTCGACTCGATCCCGCAGCCGCACGCTCGTTATCGCGGATGACGCGTGCACGGACAGAATCGTCACCACCGACACATCCACGTCGTCGAACGCATCGTATTGGCGTGAATACAGGTTGAGCGCCGCAATCAGGTCGTCGTCCTCGAAGTAGAGACGCGCCGACAGCATGCTTGCGACACCTTCGGCCCCCGCGGCGCGCTTACCGAACTCGGGCCACCGGGGATCCGCGGCGAGATCGCCGGTGCGGAAGACCGCGTCCTGCACGGCGGCGTCGACGCAGGGTCCGGTTCCGACGTCGTACTGGATCGCGTCCGCGTTGGTGGCCATCGGGCCGGTCGCGCCGACGGTCTCGAAGCGGCCGCCCCGACCGCGCGTGATCGAGGCCTGTTCGGCTCCGGCGATCATCTCGAGGGCGCGCCGCGACACGATCCCGAGCGTCTGATCGAGATCGGGTCCATCTACCAGGTCCCGGCCCAACGAGGTGAACGACTCAGCTATGCGTTGGATGGCGGCTTCCTCGTTCATTCGGATTCCCCCGCTGATCGGGCGAATGGGCGGCCGGCGGCCCACAGAACGCTTACCGGAACTGGCTGCGCCAACCCGCCGGTGCTGCATTCCATCGCGCCCATACGCTACCTCGCAACCCGCCGCCGAATACGACTGGTTGTTCGACACCTGGCCGCAGCCGGGCGATCAGAAGAGCTTCAGAGGTCAGGCTTCGCCCCCGGGCATTCATTCGGTGTCAGAAGCGCTCGACTCGTCGCGCGGGATGCGCTTCTCGTACGGGTAAGGCGCATCCTCGACACTCTCGACCGGTGCCACGTCGGCGTCTACGTCCGGGCGCTCGAATTCCGACTGCGGACGTCCGGGATTGCCGTTGCCGCGAGCGGCTCGCGAATGCTCGCGTCGATCGCCGTAGGTCTCGTCGTCGATCGGTACCGATCCAGCCATACGACGGTTCTACCCGGGTCGGATCCTGGGCAACCGGCTGGGGCGCGGTAGTCGGGCGTAGACCGACACCGCCGTGGGCATGCTCACCCGCGTGGCGGCTTCGAACCGGTTCGACGAGGCGAGGCTCGAGCCGAGCGCGCGTACGGACGACGGCCCCGTCACCGTCGCCTTGGCGCTGGGAGCCAATATCGCCGTCGGAGTTCTCAAGCTCGCCGCCGGTTTGATCTCGGGCTCGGGTGCGTTGTTGTCAGAAGCCGCCCACAGTGCCGGTGATACGAGTACCGAGGTGCTCCTGCTCGTCGCGTTACGGCGCTCGAGCCAACCGGCCGATCGGCGCCACCCGTTCGGCTACGGGAAGGCACGGTACTTCTGGTCACTGCTTGCGGCCGTCGCCATTTTCGTCGTCGGTTCGGCCTTCTCGCTCCTCGAGGGCGTCCGGACAATCGCCGGGCGGTCCGAGCCGATGGCGTGGCTCTGGATCAACTACCCGGTGCTTGCCGTCGCCGCCGTGCTCGAGGGTGTTTCGTTCGCCCAGGCGGCGCGCCGGTTGCGCGCGGCCAGCGGTCGCGGTGGACGCAGCGTGCGCGACTACCTGCGCGTGCCCGACGACCCCACCGTCAACAGCGTTGCCGTCGAGGACTCCTCGGCCCTGATCGGCATCCTGATCGCCGGTGCCGGCGTGGCCCTCCATCAGATCACCGGCTCGGCTGTGTGGGACGGCGTCGCCTCGGTGCTCATCGGACTGCTGCTGCTCGGCGCGGCCGTCCTGCTCGCGCGAGCGTGCGAAGGACTCTTGATCGGACAGCAGGCCGACCCCCGTCTTGTGCGCGAGATCGAGCGGCAGCTGGAGAGCCACGCGGAGATCGAGGACGTCGTCGACCTGCTGACGATGATGACCGGAGTGTCCCGCGTGCTGGTGTGCGCGCGGGTCGATTTCGTCGATGACGTCTCGGCGGGCGAGCTGGAGACGGCCTGTCTGCGGGCTGACGCCGAGTTGCGCGAACGCTTTCCGATGCTCGACGAGATCTTCATCCAGCCGGCGCCACGTTCCGATCGCGGGCTGCGCGATCGGGTCCGCGCCCGCTACGGCGTGCTCCTGGCCGACGACGCGACACTCGAGTCCGAGCCGGGGCCGCCCACGTGAACTCAACACCTCGCGCTCGGTTCGTCGCCGAGCTCGGACCCCGGATCCAGCACGCTGTTCTGGCGTTCGACTTCGACGGCACATTGAGCCCGATCGTCGAAGACCCAGCCCTCGCCCGTCCGGCCGCCGGCGCGGTCGCCACCCTCGAACAGCTTGCTGCGCTCGGCGCCCGGATCGCTCTGGTAACGGGACGCGAGGCCACTACAGTTCTGCGGCTCAGTGGCCTGGCTCACGTGCCCGGGCTCATCGTGAGCGGGGTGTATGGAGCCCAGGCGTGGCGCGACGGCCGGCTTGCCGTCGTGCCCACACCGCCGGCGATCGAACAGATGAGACATCGCCTACCCACGTTGCTTCCGCCCGGGACGGGATTGTGGGTCGAGGACAAGCAGATCTCCCTTGTCGTCCAGGGTCGCGGATCCGCCGCGGCGTCGTTGTCGACATTCGAGCCGCTGCTTCGCGCCGAGGCGGAGCCGCTCGGACTGGAGGTACATCCCGGTCGCTCGGTTCTCGAGGTTCGCGTGCCGGGCCTGTCCAAGGGTTCCGCGGTGCGTGACCTGCTGATGATGGTCGACGCGCACGTGCTCGTGTATTGCGGCGACGACGTCGGCGACGTGCCCGCCTTCGAGGAGTTGCGCCGGCAACGAGCGGGCGGTCGGCTCACCTGGTCGGTGGCGGTGCGATCCGACGAGGTGCCCACCATCACCCGCCACGCCGACCTCGCCGTGGCCGATCCGGATGAGCTCGTCGCTCTGCTGCGCGAGGTCGTCGAAGCG
>JAFAWL010000125.1 GCA_019241805.1 Actinomycetota bacterium | reverse complement strand
GATGCGGTCCTGGAGAGCACGTCGCCCGAGCGACGCCGGCAGGCAAGCCTGATGCCAGGAGCCAGCTTCAATTACCCGATGGCGAAAGGTGATTCGCCTCAGCGTTGGAAGGGTGAAATCGATTTCGGTCTGACCCGCCCGTTATGGCTTCGCGCCATGGACTCGCGGCGCTATTGGCCGGCGGCTGGCTCCATCGCGCGCCCTCGCCTGCCAAACCCTTGCGAGGATCCTCGTTAGCGGCTGGTAGGCGCAGATTGAGCTGCGGCCGCTGAGTCAGCGGCGTCGCCCGGTCGAAGTCAGTGTGCGGTCGCCCGGGTCGGTGTCCGCGGTCTCGATCAGTGCGTCCAACAAGCGGCGGGCCGCCTTGGCCGTGTCCTGCCGCCACTCGAAGATTGCCCGATCGAGGGACTCGGTCGACCGCGCCCGAACCTTGAGGGCGGCCGCGGTCTCGTCGACGATGGCTCGTTGTCGTTCGATGAGCTTCGTCGGGCTCGCGCCGCGACGGTGCAGAAGCACCAGCTTGATCACGAAATCGGCTCGCAGGTCGCGCAGGTGCGGCACCGGCGCGTTCAGCCAATGAGTGACGGCCGATTTGGCCGAGCGGGTCGCCCGATAGACGACGCGCTGCGGTCCACGGTCGCCCTCCTCGACCCCGACCGCTTCGATCAGCCCACGCTCGGCCAGCTGAGTGATCGACCGGTACACCATCGGTTGGGAGACGAACCAGAGCTGGCCGATCTCGGCGTCGTGTGCCGTCAACGAGGCGACCGCGAACCCGTGCGTATCACGCTCGGAGATAAGCGAAAGCACGATCCAGGACGCGAGCGGGAGCTCGACCGAGTTCATGCCGGTACCTTACGTCGGTCGGCGACAGCTGCTCGGTCAGGCGCGAAACTCCGGCTGCCGCTCGGGGGAGGCTTCGGCCAGCGCGCGACGGACGCCGGCGGCGTCGAAGTCGGCGCCATAGACCGGCGTGCCCGGCTGCTGCCGCCACGACTCGGAAAGCGGACCGGCGTCGACCGGATCGAAACCGAGCTGGTCGACCAGGTCGATCACTACCTCCTTGGCCGGGCCGTCGGCACCCGCGACGGGCAGCGCGATGCGCCCGGGCGAACCGGCCGGCTGCCCCTTCTCCAGCAAGTGCTTCCAGTAGATCCCGTTGAACACCTTATAGACGGAGCGCCCCAGCTGTTCTGACACCCAGACGCTCTCCGGCGTGCCGGATTCGATCGAATCGATCCGCCCGTCACGCCGCGGGTAGTAGTTGTTGGTCTCGATGACGGGCGCGTCCGCCTTGGCGTCCGCCAGAATTCCGGAAGCAAGCTCCGGCACACTTTTCTGCGGGATGCTCACGATCACGAGGTCCGCATCCGCGGCGGCGTCGGCTGCCCACACCGACGTGACGCCGCTTTCGGCGGCCAGCTCGGCCAGCGTCGCCGGTGCTCTCGAGTTGGCCACTCGTACCTCGTGGCCGAGTGCACCCAGTCGTCGCGCCAGCGTGCCGCCGATATGCCCGGCGCCGATGATTCCTATTCTCATGCGTTGGACAACCGTGACCGGTCGACGGCGATTCCGTCGCTCGACCGACGGACCCAATGTCACCTTCGGGCCAGCCCGTAGCTGGGGCCGTCCGGGGCCCGAGCTGTGGATCAGCCCTGAGCCGCGGCAGCGACCGGTGAGCACCACGGGCCACGCCGGTACGCTGCCCGCGTTGTGGGGTCCGGTGTCGGTGTCGTGATCCGATGACGCGCTCGTGGGCGCGCATCGGACGCGTCCTGTCGCCCTCGCGGTGGTCGCTACGGTTGCGGCTGGTCGTCGGCGTCGCCGTGCTGGCCGCCGTGGGCCTGGCCGTGTCAGGGACGCTCGGAGTGACCCTGCTGCGGTCCTATCTCGTGCATCAGGTCGATCAGCAGCTGGCCGGCATCGCCGATCGAGCGCCGGGCGGATTCGGCGGCCCTGAGCGCCGCATTCTCGATCCGGGCGCCGTCTCGGCGCGCAGTCAGGCGCTGCCGACACCGTTCGTGTTCACCGTGCTCGGCCCGTCCGGGCAGATCGTGTCGCAGGCCGGGGGATCGAGTGCCGCGGACAAGAGCCCGCGGCCGCAGCTGGCCGGTCTGACCCCGATGAAGCTCGCGGCCGAAAGCGGCCGACCCTTCACTCTCCCGTCCACCGATGGTGGATCCGACTTCCGCGTGCGGACGGTGACCAACGCGGACGGAACGACCACGGTGATCGCGCTCTCGCTCGAGTCGTCGGACGCCACCGTGCGCCGGATGGAACTGACCGTGATGATCGTCGCGGTGGTGGTGCTCGTGCTGTTGATCGGCTCCGCCGCGTTGATGGTTCGGCTCGGTCTGCGGCCGCTGCGCGGCGTCGAGGTGACCGCCGAGGGCATCGCCGGAGGTGACCTTTCGCGGCGGGTGCCGGTGGCCGGACCGGGTAGTGAGGTCGGGCGGTTGGCGGCATCGCTGAACTGGATGCTCGACGAGGTCGAGACGGCCTTCGCCGCCCGGGCGCGCAGCGAGGAGACCCTGCGTCAGTTCATCGCCGACGCCAGTCACGAATTGCGCACCCCACTGACGACTGTGCGTGGCTACGCCGAATTGGTCAACCGCGGAGCACTGACCGACGCGGGTGAACATCGGCACGCGATGGGTCGGATCGAGAGCGAGGCCGCCCGTATGGGCAGCCTGGTGGAGGACTTGCTGCTGCTGGCCTACCTGGATCAACAGCGGCCGCTCAATGCGGTGCGGGCCGACGCCGTCGCGCTCGTCGAAGACGCCGTGACGGATGCGCGCGCCCGCGACCGCGCGCGGCGCATCGACTACGTGGGCCCCGATCGGCCTGTGCCGGTCGTCGTCGACGTCGACCGCATGCGGCAGGTCCTCGACAACCTGCTCAGTAACGCCCTCGTGCACACCCCGCCGGCAGCCCGCATCGAGGTGATGGTCGCGACGGACGAGGCCCACGTGCGCATAACTGTCGCCGACGACGGGCCGGGGCTCGACGAGGACCAGCGGCGGCGGCTGTTCGAACGCTTCTACCGCGCTGATCCGGCCCGCTCCCGCGCCCGCGGTGGCACCGGTCTCGGCTTGTCGATCGTCGCCGCCGTCGTCGACGCCAGCGGGGGCACCGTCGGCTGCACGAGCGAGCCCGGCCGGGGGGCAGCGTTCACCGTCACGCTGCCGTTGGCGCCCGCGGTCGTCGGCCCGCCGCTCTTGGCGCCGGTAATCTAGGAAATTTCCTATCAGTTCCTTGCTTGCTCACAGCTTCCTTGCAGAAAGAAAGCAGGAAACTCGCGTGTGCTGTCCTCGGCCGGGACAGTGATCCGGTCCGGCTCGTGCCCGAGGAGAGCGCATGTCGAAGTCATCAGCGGCCGGTTATCCGCGCCCGACCGGTCGCCCGTCGCGGCCGCCTGAGCACTGGCGGCCGGTGTGAGCGCCTCCGCCACCGTGACTGATGTGAACGACGACCGGACTCCCGAGCGCCCCGGCCGGGGCGAACGCCTGCTCGTCGTCGACGACGAGGTCGACATCGCCGACCTGCTACGGGCCGGTCTGCGCTTCCTGGGCTTCGACGTGCGCGTCGCCCACACCGGCAGCGACGCGCTCGCCGTCGCCGAACAGTTCCGTCCGCAGTTGATCCTGCTCGACGTGATGC
>JAFAWL010000233.1 GCA_019241805.1 Actinomycetota bacterium | reverse complement strand
TGATCGCGGTCATACTCGGCCTGCTGGCGTACCGGAAGATGGACGACAGGCACCACGTGGCCGTGTGGGCCGATCTGGTGTCGGCGCTGCGAGGAGATTCGGTGCGTCGGCGCCGGTTGGCCGGGGGTGGAGTGTTCATCGCGTTCGAGGGCGGTGAGGGATCGGGTAAGTCGACGCAGATCCGCGCGCTGGCCGACGCCCTCGAGGCGCAGGGCAAGCCGGTCCTCGTCACCCATGAACCCGGCGCGAGTTCGGTCGGACAGCACATCCGTGAACTGCTGCTGCACACCGACGAGCCGATCGCTCCGCGGGCCGAGGCGTTGCTGTTCGCGGCCGACCGGGCTCATCACGTGAGTTCGGTCGTCCAACCGGCGTTGACGCGCGGCGAGGTCGTGCTGACCGACCGTTACGTCGACTCGTCACTCGCCTATCAGGGCGCGGGTCGCGATCTGACGATCGACGAGGTGCGCCGCCTGTCGAAATGGGCGACCGCCGGCCTCACCCCCGACCTCACCGTGCTGCTCGACATCCCGGCTGAGGAAGGCCTTCGACGGGCTAAGGGACGCAGCGGCGCCGACCGGTTGGAACGGGAGTCGATCGAGTTTCACGAGCGGGTGCGGACCGCCTACCGCGGCCTGGCCGAGTCGGCCCCGAACCGCTACCTGGTGCTCGACGCCACCCGCCGCCCCGAAGACCTCGCTGCCGATGTACGGGCGGCCGTCGATCGACTGTTCGCGCAGCGGCGACCGGCCCGGCGCCGCCCGGCCGCTCACCCTCGCGGCGTCGAAACATGACCAGCGTGTGGGACGACCTGATCGGCCAGTCCGTGACGGTCGAGGTCTTGCGGACGGCGGCCGAGGCGGCGGCGGCGATCACGGAGGGGCGGGCCGCCTCGCCGGGGGCGATGACCCACGCCTGGCTGTTCACCGGCCCGGCCGGCTCGGGTCGTTCGATCGCGGCGAGGGCGCTGGCCGCCGCGCTGCAGTGCACGGCGGCCGACGATCTCGGTTGTGGCCACTGCGCTGCTTGTCGCACTGTGCGGGCCGGTACGCACCCCGACGTGCGCATGGTGGTGCCGGAAGGACTGTCCATCTCGGTCGGCGAGATGCGCTCGTTGGTCGCCAGCGCGGCCCGGCTGCCCTCGCTCGGCCGCTGGCAGATCGTGGTGATCGAAGACGCCGACCGCCTCACCGAAGGCGCGTTCAACGCGCTGCTGAAGGTGATCGAAGAACCCCCGTCACGAACGGTGTTCCTGCTCTGTGCACCGTCGACCCATCCGGATGACGTAGCGGTGACCATCCGGTCGCGCTGCCGGGTCGTGCCGTTGCGTACCCCGCCCATCGAGGCCGTGGCCGCGGTCCTGCGCGCCGACGGAATCGGGGACGAACTGGCCCGGTGGGCGGCTGCGGCGGGCCAGGGACACGTCGGCCGGGCCCGCCGGCTGGCCCGCGACCCCGAGGCCCGGGACCACCGCGCGGCCGTACTCGCCATCCCGGCTTCGCTCACCTCGCTCGAGCGCTGCCTGAGCGCGGCCGACCGGTTGGTGGCGGCGGCTGAGGCCGAAGCCAGTGCGATCACGTCCCGGCTCGACGCCGATGAGACCGAGGCTCTGCAGACCGCGCTCGGTGCCGGTGCGACGGGCCGCGGCACAGCGACCTCGGTGCGCGGGTCGGTCGGCGTCGTCCGAGATCTCGAACGGCGGCAGCGCTCGCGAGCGACCCGTGTGCAGCGGGATGCACTGGACCGCGCCCTGGTCGATCTGGCCGCGTTCTACCGCGATGTACTGCTGGTGCAGGCGGGCTCGGCCGGTCCGTTCGCGCATCCTGACTTCGCCGAGCAGGTGCGCACGGTCGCCGAACTGGTCACGCCGGCTCGAGCGCTCGGCCGGTTGGACGCGGTGCTGGCCTGCCGGCTCGCGATCGAGCAGAATGTCAAGCTGGTGATCGCCGTGCAGGCCATGACCGCCGCGCTACGCCTGCCGGCCTGAGGTCAGCTGCGGTTGAAGCGCCGCACGTTGCGGCCGGGCAGATTCGCGGCGAAGTGCGCTCGGACGGCCGGACGCAGCACGCAGTAGACCAGCGCGGCCAGCACGATCGCCTGCACGACTTGCTCGATCCGCATCCAGCTCGGGTACGGCGAGAACTGCAGCAGGATCAATCCGACGATGCCGACGCAGCCGATGAGGATCACGCGTCGATAGGCCCAGCGCCGGCCCCGCAGCAGGGCGCGGACCAGGAAGACGTAGACGATGCTGACCGCGATGTTGGCGATCACGCGGCCCACGATCGTTGCGATGTATCCGTTGCGCAGTGCTTCTCTCTTGGCCGGATCGGTGATTTGTCGGTGGTCGAGTTGATAGTCGACGATGCTGTGTCGGAAGACGATCGTCACCACTGTCAGGACGATCGAGAGAATCACGTTGAGGATCAACAGCACGACCACGACGCGAAGCTCGCGCGGTGGCGACGGTCCGACGGCGAACGGATCGCGGGAGACCGCTTCGGTGTTCGCCGGCGGTGGCGGCATCGACGCCCACCCGGCCGGATCGGACGGCGATGTCACGAACGTTATTGTGCCCTTTCGGCGTCCGAGCGCCGAGCGTTCTGCGCTGTGAGTAAGCCT
>JAFAWL010000194.1 GCA_019241805.1 Actinomycetota bacterium | reverse complement strand
CGGCCGCCGCGCTCAGCAGATCCCCGGGAGCGCCCTCCAGGTCGGACGCACGGCTCAGTAGAGCGTGACGACCCCAATAGGACTCCGCGAAAGAGGCCGACGGCAACGCGCTCACGCGCGCCAAAGCCGACTGCGCGCCTGCGCGCGGGGGTGCCGACTGCGCGCCTGCGCGCGCGGGTGCCGACTGCGCGCCTGCGCGCGCGGGCGCCGACTGCGCGCCTGCGCGCGCGGGCGCCGATGGAACAGGAGAGCGGCCGGCCTGCTGGCCGGCCGCACTCGCGTCAGTCACTCAGGCGCTGCCGTCGCGCGCGCCGCCGTCAGCCCCGCCATCGCCACCGTGGTCGGCGCCACCGTCACCGCTGCCGGCCCCGCCGTCAGCGCCGCCGTCGCCACCAGCGCCACCGTCGCGCGCGCCGCCGTCAGCCCCGCCATCGCCACCGTGGTCGGCGCCGCCGTCAGAACCGCCATCGGCCCCGCCGTCCGCACCGCCGTCGCCGACGGTCGTCATGTCATCGTCATCCATGCTCATGAGCTCTCCTCGCAGTCGACGGCCGACGGTCGGCCGGTCCTGATCACGCTAGCGGCCCTCGCTCTGGAGGACCACAGCCATGGACTACCCCTCAGGCGGCCGGTCGTATCCCGCGGTGCAACGCCACGATGCCACCGGTCAGATTGCGGTAGCTGACCTCACCCCAACCCGATTCGACGATGAGGCGGGCCAGTTCCTCCTGCGGGGGCCAGGCCCGAATCGATTCGGCCAAGTATTGATACGCCTCGCCGTTGGACGAGACGCGTCGGGCCAGCCACGGCAGGGCCCGCATCAGGTAGCGGAGGTAGACCACGCGAAACGGGGCGAACGTGGGGTGGCTGAATTCGCAGACGACCAATCGGCCACCCGGGCGGGTAACCCGGGCCAACTCCCGCAGTGCCCGCGGCACGTCGGCGACGTTGCGGAGCCCGAAGGAGATCGTGACGGCGTCGAAGCTCTCGGCTCGAAAGGGCAGGTGCAGCGCGTCACCGGCAACCATGGCCAACCGACGACGACGGAGGCGACCGGCCCGCAGCATGCCGAGCGAGAAGTCGCACGCGACCGCCCAGGCCCCGTTGCGAGCGAGTTCGGCCGTCGAGACGCCGGTGCCGGCGGCGAGGTCGAGCACCGCTTCGCCAGCACGCAGTTGCAATGTCTGCCGTGTCCGCCGCCGCCAGCGACGGTCGAATCCGAACGAGAGCACAGTGTTGGTCAAGTCGTAACGGCGGGCGACCCCGTCGAACATGCGGGCGACGTCGTGCGGTTGCTTGTCCAGGGTCGCTCGGGTCATCGGTCTCATTGTGCCCGCCCGGACGCCGGCGGCTGTGCGCGGCCCGCAAGCGTGCGCGGGCGACCGCGCGGTTTCGCCGCACGTGTCACGCGCGGGCCTTCGCTAGCCGTCGACCGGTCGGAGCGTCTGGTCGACCCGCTCTGCGTCGGCGCCGGAGATCGGCAGGCTCACACGGAAGCGGGTGTCGCCCGGCTCCGAAGCCACGCTGAGCTCTCCGTGGTGCTTGTTCACCACGATCCGCCAGGAGATGTCGAGACCCAGGCCAGTGCCCTCGCCGACAGGCTTGGTCGTGAAGAAGGGTTCGAAGATGCGGTCGCGTATATCAGCGGGAATCCCCGGCCCGGTGTCGCCGATCTCGACCACGGCCCGCTCCCCGTCGCGGCGAGTCCGCAGGGTCAAAGTGCCGTGGCCGCCCATAGCCTGCACGGCGTTGTCGATCAGGTTCGTCCACACCTGATTCAGTTCGGCGGCGAACACGGAGATCGTCGGCAAGCTGCGGTCGTAGTCCTTGACGACCTCGATGCCATCACCGATCTTCTTGCTGAGCATGACCAGGGTGCTGTCGAGCAGTACGTGCAGATCGACGACCTGCACCGGCCCACGATCCATCTGGGAGTACTGGCGGGCGGCGCCGACGAGTGTCGAGATGCGCGTGGTCGCGTCTTCGATCTCATTCATCAGCAGTTCGGTCTCGACCGTGTAATTCAGCCAGCGCACGGCGCCTTCGAGTGCGTCGGCTTCGACGATCTCGGCGACCCGATCGAGCCAGGCGACGTCGATGCCGGCTTGGACGAAGGTCGGCGCGATGTCCCAGCCGCCGCGCAGGTGGTGATCCTCGAACCAGTTCGACAGCTCATCCTCGCGATCGGTTGCCTCCAGGGGCGCCAAGCTCGGCGCCTTCGCGACGTTCTCGGCCGCCTCTTCCTGCAGCTTTATCAAGGTCTCCAGCGCGGCCCGGTCCCAGCTGCCGCCGGCGATGCCCCGCAGTTTCGAGCGCATCCCGGCGACCCGCTCACGCAGAGACGATGTCGCCCGCACGGCCGCCGCGGCCGGGTTGTTCAGCTCGTGCGTCAGACCGGCCGACAGCGAGCCCAAGGCGAGCAAGCGCTCGCGTTGACGCACCACCAACTCGGAATTGCGGGTGCCGAAGAACACCCCTTCGAGCAGGTGCACGGCCATCGGAAACCACTCGCCCATGAAGTCGGCGAAGTCCCGGGCGCCGAGCACGTAAAACCGCCCGGGTTGAATCACCCGCATCGAGTTCAGGTAGCGCTGCGGCACACGATCGCCGAGGTAGGAGGTCCAAGCGCCCGCGTATACACCGCGCTGCGAGGTGCGGCTGATCTCGATGTCATCGCCGCCGACGCGACGCAGGATCGCGACCTCGCCGTCGAGCATGACGAACAGGCAGCGGGCCGGATCGCCCTCGGTGAACAACACGCCAGGGTTGTGCCGTTCGACATGGCCGCGCTCGCAGAGCCATCCGAGCTGGTCGCGGGAGAGCTTCTCGAACAAGAACAGTGTGCTCAGTTCATCGATGTCGCACGGCAGGTGCTTGGGCTCAGCTCCACCGGGCTCGCTCGCAGGCTCGCTCACAACAGGCTCGCTCACAACATCTCCAAATATCGGTGGACCAGCATGACGGCCATGGCGCCCTCGCCGACGGCGGAGGCGACCCGCTTGGCCGATTCGGACCGGACGTCGCCCGCGACAAAGACCCCGGGCACGCTGGTCTCCAGGTGATAAGGCGCGCGGTCCAGCGTCCAGTCGGCCAGGTCCGCCCCGTCGGTGACCAGATCCGGTCCGGCCAGCACGAAACCGTGCTGGTCGCGCCGGACTATGCCCTCGAGCCAGTCGGTGCGGGGCGCCGCGCCGACGAAGACGAATAGCCACCCGGCCTCGACCGTTTCGGTCTCGCCGGTCGCGTTATCGCGCAAGACGAGGCGTTCGAGGTGACCCTCGCCCTGGGCTTCGACTACTTCCGTGCAGGTGCGGACGGAGATCCGCTCCATGCCGGCGATCTGCTGCACCAGGTAATAGGACATGGAGTCCTCGATCGACTTGCTGCGTACGAGGATCGTCACGCGCTTCGCCCCGCGCGACAGGTACACCGCGGCCTGCCCGGCCGAGTTGGCCCCGCCCACGACGTAGACGTCCTGGCCGGCGCAGCTGGACGCCTCGGTCAGGGCCGAACCGTAGTAGACGCCCCGGCCGGTCAGGTCGGTGAGGCCGGGGGCGGTCAGTTGCCGGTACGAGACGCCGGTGGCCAGCACGACCGTGTGGGCGGCGAGGCTGGCTCCGTCGGCGAAGCGGACGGTCCGGGCCGAGCCGTTGGCCTCCAACCCGACGACGTCGCGGGTGGTGACGAGCTCGGCGCCGAACTTGATCGCCTGGCGACGGGCGCGGTCGGCCAGTTGGGCGCCCGAAACCCCGTCGGGGAAGCCGAGGTAGTTTTCGATGCGGGAACTCTGACCGGCCTGGCCGCCGGTGGCCGTCCGCTCGACGAGCACCGTGCGCAGTCCCTCCGATGCTCCGTAGACGGCCGCGCCGAGGCCGGCCGGCCCACCGCCGATGACGATGAGGTCATAGAAGTCGGACCCTGGGGTAGTGGTCAGACCCACGCGGGCGGCCAGCTCGGTATCGGTCGGGGCGACGAGCGCCTCGCCGTCGGGAGTGATCACCAGCGGCAGGCTGCGGCCGTCGGTGCCGGCGGCCAGGAGCAGGCGCTCCCCCTCGGGGGAGTCTTTCTGATACCACCGGTACGGCACCTGGTTACGAGCCAAGAACTCGCGGACCTCCGAAGATCTGGCCGACCACCGGTGCCCGACGACCTTCGTCTCACGGACCGGCCGGACGTCCCGGCTCGACCACGAATCGATCATCGCGTCGACGACCGGATAAAGCTTCTCTTCCGGCGGGTCCCAGGGCTTGAGCAGGTAGTAATCGAGATCGACCACATTGATCGCGTCGATCGCGGCGCCGGTGTCGGCATAGGCGGTCAGCAACACGCGCCGAGCGGCCGGATAGAGGTCCATGGCCTGTTCCAAGAACTCGATGCCGTTCATCTGCGGCATCCGATAATCGGCCAGAATCAAGGCGACGACGTCGCCGCGCAGCTTCAGTTCCCGCAACGCGTCGAGGGCCGCCGCTCCCGACTCGGCCCGCACGATCCGGTACTCGTCGGCGTATCTCCGGCGCAGGTCACGCGCGACTGATCGCGAGACGGCCGGATCGTCGTCGACGGTGACGATCGCCGTGCGCGGCGTCGTGCGATCGGTGGTCGGGGCGGGGCTGCTCTCGCTCATCCCCGTCAGCGTAGATGGATCGCCCCGGCGATGCGGCCGGCCAATTCGACCGACCGTTTCAGGCGCGCAGGAGCGGCACCAGCAGCTCGTCGTCGGACAATGCGCCGTGATGACCGATCAACATCGACGGGCGCGGCTCGGCCTTGCGCCGCACCACCGCGAGTTCGCCGACGGCGACGACCACGAGATCGCCGATCCGCGCGCGAGCGGTGTCGGTGACGACGGGTCCGTACCAACCGGCGTCGATCACCTCGGCCCGCGTGAGGATGGCCGCGCGATCACCGAGTCGAGCGGCCCACCGCGATCGAACTGCATCGAGGTCGTCCTCGGCGACGTGCAGATACCGCACCCGCGAATCACCGGCGATCATGCCGACGCCGTGGGCGAGCTCTGGTTCCGCGTCGTAGTCGACCTTCGCAGCTTCCGGGAGGTCGAGCATGCCGTGGTCACCGGTGACGTAGAGGCGGGTTGAGGACGGCAACCGCTCGGCCAGCAACTCGGCCATCCGGTCGACCAGCTGTAGCTGAACGCGCCAGGCGTCCGAGTCGCAGCCGCGCCCGTGTCCGACCAGGTCGAGCTCGGCGTTGTAGCAGTACACCAGTCGCCGGGTCGTCGCCGGGCCGGGCGCACGGACCGCCGCCGCGACCGCGGCCACGGTGTCGGCGGGCGTGAACACCGGCACGTACCGGCCGCCGCGAAGCACCGCACGCGTCAAACCGCTGGCTTGTAAGGCGTAGGCCGAGACCACCGAGACCTCGACGCCCGCCTGCTCGGCCCGCTCGAGCGCAGTCTGTCGCGGTTGCAAAGTCTCGGCGGTCACTCCGTCCGGCAGCGCCGCCCCCGAGTATGCGCCCTGCCAGCGCAACCAGTTGATCGGTTCGGCGAAGCCGTCGAGCCGAGTGGTGTATCCGATCAGCCCGTGTTCGCCGGACGGACGCCCGACGCCGAGCGAGGCGATGCTCGCCGCCGTCGTCGTGGGGAATCCGACCGTCAGGGTCGTTGCCGGGAACCCGGCCAGAAACGGCGCGTACTCAGCGTGCGCCCGCAGCAGATTCCACCCGAGCCCGTCGATGAGCAGTACCACCGCGTCCTTGGTGGCCTCCAGGTTCAGCGTGTTCGGCTCGTCGGGTACGCCGAGCGACGC
>JAFAWL010000158.1 GCA_019241805.1 Actinomycetota bacterium | reverse complement strand
CGGACGAGTACGTCTCCACCGAGCACCTACTGATCGCCTTGGCCCAACAGGGCGAAATCCCCGGCGCCACCGAATCGGCGCTGTCCGACGCGCTGCAGTCGGTGCGCGGCTCCGCTCACGTGACCAGCCCCGATCCGGAGGGCACCTTCCAGGCGCTTGAAAAGTACGGCGTCGATCTCACCGCGAGAGCGCGCGAAGGCAAGATCGACCCTGTCATCGGACGTGACTCCGAGATCCGCCGAGTGATCCAGGTGCTATCGCGCCGGACGAAGAACAATCCCGTGCTCATCGGCGAGCCGGGCGTCGGCAAGACCGCCGTGGTGGAGGGTCTGGCCCAGCGCATCGTCGCGGGCGACGTGCCGGAATCGTTGCGCGGCAAAAAACTCGTCGCCTTGGACTTGGGCGCCATGGTTGCCGGTGCGAAATACCGCGGTGAATTCGAGGAACGCCTCAAGGCGGTGCTCAACGAGATCAAGGATGCCGGCGGTCAGGTCGTCACCTTCATCGACGAGCTGCACACGGTCGTCGGCGCCGGTGCGACCGGCGACAGCGCGATGGACGCGGGCAACATGCTCAAGCCGATGCTCGCACGCGGTGAGCTGCGCATGGTCGGGGCGACGACCCTCGACGAGTACCGCGAGCACATCGAAAAGGATCCGGCCCTGGAACGCCGTTTCCAGCAGGTCTTCGTCGGTGAACCGACGGTGGAGGACACCATCGGCATCCTGCGCGGCCTGAAGAGTCGCTACGAGGCGCACCACAAGGTGCAGATCAGCGACGGAGCGCTGGTGTCGGCGGCAACGCTGTCAGACCGCTACATCACCAGCCGGTTCCTTCCCGACAAGGCGATCGACCTGGTCGACGAGGCCGCCTCGCGGCTGCGTATGGAGATCGATTCGCGGCCGGTGGAGATCGACGTCCTGCAGCGTCAGGTCGATCGGCTCCGAATGGAGGAGCTGGCGCTGACCAAGGAGACCGACGAGGCGTCCCGCGACCGGTTGGCGCGACTGCGTCAAGAGCTGGCCGATCTCACCGAGCAACTCGACGCGCTCAACGCCCGCTGGGAGCGTGAGAAGTCGGGGCTCAACCGGCTCGGCGAGCTCAAGCAACGGTTGGACGACCAGCGCGGGCAGGCCGAACGGGCGCAACGCGACGGCGACTTCGAGGCAGCCTCGCGGCTGCTCTACGCCGAGATCCCGGCCACGGAGAAAGAACTGGCCCAGGCCAGCGCCGCCGACGCAACCCAGGACGTGCTCGTCAAGGAGGAAGTCACCGCCGACGACGTCGCCGAAGTCGTCTCGGCCTGGACCGGCATTCCGGCCGGACGCATGTTGGAAGGCGAAACGGCGAAGCTGTTGCGCATGGAGGACGAGATCGGTGCCCGCGTGATCGGCCAGAACCAGGCCGTGCAGGCGGTTTCCGACGCCGTCCGCCGCGCTCGCGCCGGCATCTCCGACCCCGACCGCCCCACCGGGTCGTTCTTGTTCCTCGGTCCGACCGGCGTCGGCAAGACCGAGCTGGCCAAGGCACTGGCCGCGTTCCTGTTCGACGACGAACGCGCCATGGTGCGCATCGATATGAGCGAGTACGCCGAGAAACACTCGGTGGCGCGGCTGGTCGGCGCCCCGCCCGGTTACATCGGATATGAGGAGGGTGGCCAGCTCACCGAGGCCGTTCGGCGCCGGCCGTACTCGGTGGTGCTGATGGATGAGGTCGAGAAGGCTCACCCGGATGTGTTCGACGTCCTCCTGCAAGTGCTCGACGACGGGCGGCTGACCGACGGTCAGGGCCGCACGGTCGACTTCCGCAACGTGATCCTGGTGCTCACGTCCAACCTCGGCTCGCAGGCCCTGGTGACCGACCTGAGCGAGGACGCCAAGAAGCAGGCTGTGCTCGACGTCGTGCGCGCCCACTTCAAGCCCGAGTTCCTCAATCGGCTCGATGACATCGTCGTGTTCGACGCCTTGAGCACGGAGGAGCTGACCCGGATCGTCGATATCCAGGTGGCGGCGTTGTCGCGGCGGCTGGAGTCGCGCCGACTGAATCTCGAGGTCAGCGAGGGTGCCCGGGAGTGGCTCGCGATCAACGGGTTCGACCCGCTTTACGGCGCGCGGCCGTTGCGGCGGCTCGTCCAGACGGCGATCGGCGACACGCTCGCGCGTCAGCTGCTGGCCGGTGCGATCCGCGACGGCCAGACGGTGCGAGTGGACGTGCAACCCGATCGTCTCGGGCTCGACGTAACCGCCGCCTGAAACCTGGTCGGGCTCGAGCGATTGCCCTCCGACCGGCTCGCGCCCGGCGTGTCGCCCGGCTCGGAGGCAATCGATCAGCGCAGGTTCGTCTGGTCGAGCACGAAGATGAGGCACGGGATCACCGCGACGATCCCGAGTACCAGGCCGGCGATGGCCAGGCCGGTGTTGGCCCGCGTCGTGCGGGCCTGACTGATCGCCACCGCCGAGAGCACGACGCCCAGGACCGCGAGGCATAGGCCGACCGGTCCGAGCCAGAAAAGGATCAGGCCGACCAGGCCGCTGACGAACCCGGCGATGCCGATTCCTGAAGGTCCGGGCGTCGGCGCCGGGTAGTAGTAGACCTGGGGCGGCGGATAGGTCGGGTTCAGCTGATAGTCGCCACCGCGCACGTCGGCCGCAGTCGCCGGTGACGGCGGTCGCGCGACGTGCTCGGGCGGTGGCTGGGCGGTCACCCGCTCAGTATCCGGGTGGCATCCCGACCGAAGGGGGCCCTTGCGGGGCTCCTCTCAGCCAGCCGGTTACCGCCCGGTGTCCCAACAAGGCGACCGCGACGACGATCGGCGCGACGAACAACCCGCACCACGCTATGAAGACCGCATCCTTAGTCATCCAGTAGATGCCAAGAATCAGGTCGATCACCGCGGCGATCTGGAAAATCGGTCGTCCGCGCAGGTTGCGGTTGGTCATCATGACCGAGCCGGTGATCAGCAAGCCCCCGGCGATCAGACTCACGATGCCGGCGACGACGTACTCCGCCGAATTGGTTCGGTACACGTTGTCGTTATCACTGATCGCCGACGCTCCGGCGAAGACGCTGAACGAAGCGATGATCAACAGACCGGCCACGACGTAGCCCAGTACGACGGCCGCGGTGAGTGCGCCCGGCCGGCCCGAGCCGGACGGTGGATAACCGGGGTAGTAGGCCCCCACGGGGTATCCGGGTGGGTAAGGCGATGGGAATCCCGGCGGGTAAGGCGGGGGATATCCCGGCGGGTAAGGCGACGGATAACCGGGCGGATACGCGGACGCCGGTGCGCCGACCGGATAACCCGGTTGTCCCGGGTAGCCGGGTCGTTCCGTCGGATGGCCGTGCGGGTAGTGCGCCGACGGCACGGCCGGTCCGGACCGGCCGGAATGGTCGTTGGGATCGACCGGTTCCCCCCCGTACAAAGTCATGTCACCTCAATCGATGTTGGTCGAACAGTTGCGGGACGAGTTGCCGGCCGAGTCGTAGGTCGTCTCACAGTGCAGGTTCGAGACGACGACGACCATGAAGACCACGGCGATGACCGTGCCGACGATCGAGCAGATCAATCCGGCCAGCGCCTTGTGGTGTCCGGGTGCGCCACGGCGAGCGGACGCCAATCCCAGAGCGCTGAAGATGATGCCGAGCACGAATACGGGAATGTCGAAAAAACTCGCGATGGCTAAGGGGATCGAGATGATCCCCAGCACCATCCCGGCGGTCGCCTTGTGATTGCTGACACCGGGCTGCGGGTAGCTGGAGCCGACCGGCGGCGGCGGGTACTCGCCGTATCCGGGCGGTGGATAACCCTGCGGCGCCGGCTGCCCGTAGGGCGACTGAGGCTGCCCGTAGGGCGATTGACCACTACCCGGTGGGGCGTAGGGCGATTGGCCCGCCGGCGGCCCGTACGGCGATTGACCTCCGGGCGGACCGTAGGGCGACGCGGGCGGCCCGTAAGCAGACGGGCCCGCGGCCGACGGGCCGCCGAACACTCCCGTTCCGGGTGCGCCTTGCGCGGGCGGTCCGAACGGGCTCGGCTGCGGCGGCTGGTAGCCGGGGGGCGCGTAATCCGGATGCGGTGGGACGTCGGGCGGCCCGAACCGGTAGGGGTCGGGCGCGGCTTGCTCGGCGGCCGGGCGCGGCTCGTCGTGCGGTGGTTCGTTGGTCAAGCCGATTCCTCCGGATGGTGCTGGCGCGCGGCGACGCGGCACGTGTGCTGCGCACTGTATCCAGCAATCGCCTCCACGTTCGACCCGGCGACCTCGGCAATGCCCGTACACTGCCCCGGGTGAGCGACGAGAACCTGGCCCTCGAGCGGCCCAAGACCCTGGACTGGGCCGCGATGGCCGTCGGGGCGCAGGCCCTGTTCATGGCCCTGTCGTCCGCGCTGTCCTGGGGCTTCACCTCCTATTACAAGTCGGCGCTCATCAAGGCCAACAACAAGCTCAAGACCGGCGACAAGAACAAGCGCTCGCCCTATACGGCTGACCAGCTCAACCACGATCTGCACAGTTACCGGCAGAGCAGCACGATTTACGGCATCCTCATCATCGTCATCCTGCTGTTGGTCGTGTGGAATCTGCGCAAGGGTCGGGGACTGGCGCGGTGGATCTTCGCCTTCGTGACGGTGTTCACGCTGGCGCCGCTGAACCTGATTCGTGAGCCGGCCAGCGACGAACCGGGCGTGCTCAAAACGCTAGGCACGCTGACGGGCTTGGCCAGCCTCGCCGCGCTGGTCCTGTTGCTCTTCGTCCCCCAGACCACGCGTTACTTCCGGGCGCAGCGAATGGCCCGGGTGGGCGAGGGTGCTCGCCCCGCCGGCCTGGGCTCGCTGTTCGGCCCTCGACCGCCTCGCACCAGCCCGGTGACCACCGGGACCGAGTCGCCCGCGCAGCCGCTCAAGCGGCCGGCCGAGACCAGGCCGGGGGCGAATGTGGACTCCGGCGCTGCGAAGACCGGCAGCGCGGCAAACAGCGGCTCTTCGTTTTCGCAACCACCGCCGGGCAACCAACTGCGGACCCGATCGAAGTCCCGCGTGACGCCGGCCGAGCCGGGCGATGCCCCGGCATCGCGTCGAGGCAAGTCCCGCAACGGCTGACGTCGTGCCCACCGCGTTGGTGACCGGTGCGACCGCGGGTCTGGGTGCCGCGTTCGCCCGGCAACTGGCCGCCGAAGGGCACGGCCTCGTCCTGGCGGCGCGCGACGCCGCGCGGCTCGACGAGCGTGCCGAGCAGCTGTCCACGCGCTACGGCGTCGACGTGCAGACGCAGGCGGCCGACCTGGCGACCGACGAGGGCCGGGCGGTGGTGAGCGCTCGCCTGACCGACCCGACCCGACCGATCGACGTCTTGATCAACAACGCCGGTATCGGCCTCTACCGTGCCTTCGGCAAGACGGCGATCGAGGACGAGCGGCGCCTGCTCGAGCTGAACGTGCGGGCCGTGATGGAGCTCTGCCACAGCGCCGTGCCGGTGATGCGTGCCCGTGGTCGAGGCATGATCATCAATTTGGGCTCGGTGGGTGGTCTGGTGCCGCGGCCCGAGACGACCAGTTACGGAGCCGGCAAGGCGTATGTCATCGCGTTCAGCCAAGGCTTGTCGGCGCTGGTGAAGGATTCCGGTGTCACGGTGACCGTGGTGTGCCCCGGTTTCACCCATACCGAATTCCACGAGCGGGCCCGGGTGGACATGTCCTACCTGCCCGAGTGGATGTGGCTCGACGTCGAGGAGGTGGTGGCGACGGGCCTTTCGGATGCCCGCCGGGGCAAGTCGCTCAGCGTCCCCAGCCTGCGCTACAAGGCGATCACCGGGTTGGCGCGGGTGGCGCCCGGCCTCGTCGTTCGCGGGCTGAGTTCGGCGGGCAAGCCCAAGCCTCGTCGCTGATCGCTGCCGGATACGCTTCTGGCCGTGAGCGATCGCGACGACCTGTTGAAGCTGATCAAAGATCTCGCCGTGGTGCACGGTCGGGTCGTCCTTTCTTCCGGCCGCGAGGCCGATTACTACATCGATCTGCGTCGAGTGACTCTGCACCGACAGGCGGCGCCGCTCATCGGCCGCGTGATGTTCGACCTGGTGCGCGACTGGTCTCCCGCCGCGGTCGGTGGGCTCACCCTCGGCGCCGACCCGGTCGGCACCGCCATTCTGCATTCCTCCGACGGCACGGTCGATGCTTTCGTCGTGCGCAAGGAAGGCAAGAAGCACGGGCTGCAACGGCGCATCGAAGGTCCCGAAATCGGCGGCCGTCGCGTCGTGGTCCTGGAAGACGTCTCGACCACGGGCTCCAGTCCGCTGACGGCGGTCGAGGCGCTGCGGGAAGAGGGGGCCGAAGTCGTCGGCGTGGCCGTGATCGTCGATCGTGGTGGTCGAACGGCCATCGAAGCGGCCGGCCTGGAATACCGGGCGGCCTACACCTTGACCGATTTGGGGCTCGGCTGAGTTCCGCAGACCTCCCGCCCACGGGCTACTCAGACGATCTCGTCGGAGTCGGCCCTCATCCGAAGCCGTGGCCGCAAGATCCGCGCTACGACCACGATCTGCTGCGCGAGGGCGACCGCCGTAACGTCGTCGATCAATACCGATACTGGACGGTCGAGGCGATCGTCGCCGATCTCGACACCCGGCGCCACGAATTCGCCGTCGCGATCGAGAATTGGCGTCACGACCTGAACATCGGCACGGTGGTGCGCACCGCAAATGCCTTTCTTGCTGCGGAAGTAATCGTGGTCGGAAAGCGTAGATGGAATCGACGCGGTGCCATGGTTACCGACCGATATCAGCACATTCGCCATGTTGCCGACGTAGACGAGCTAATGACCTACGCGCGCGATCATCACTACTCTGTTGTCGCGATAGACAACCTCCCGGGTGCGCATCCGTTGGAGAGTTTTGTTCTACCCCGCCGTGCAATTCTGCTGTTCGGCCAGGAAGGCAGCGGCCTGTCCGCCGATGCGCGGGAGGCCGTCGACACCGTCTGTTCGATTGCCCAGTTCGGCTCGACGCGCTCGATCAACGCCGGCGTCGCCGCCGGCATTGCCATGCACGCCTGGATTCGTAGGCACGCTTTGTCCTAAAGGCGCTTAGCCGACGTGTTCAGCGCGCTGGCATCGCCCGTTTGCCACGGGCGAAACTCGTACGCCCTCGACGTTCGTATAGCACGCGCCCGTTCCCTCGTCTCCCCGGCGGAGGCGGGGTCGCCCCATTCGGGGCTGGTGACGCGGCCTAGTCCTGGGCCAGCAGATAGCGACCGAAATGCGGGACGGTGAACGCGATCCGGCCGCGCTGCGCCGAATAAACCAATCCCTTTTTCAACAGGGCATCCCGGGCCGGCGACAGCGACTGCGCGTTGCGTCCGAGGTGCTCGGCCACCGCCGCGCTAGACACGTCGTGATCACCGTCGGCGGCTTCGGCCATGCCCCGCAGATATTCCCGTTCGGCCGGAGTGGCCCGTTCGTAACGCGAGCCGAAGAAGCCGACGGCGAGTTCCGCCTCGGCCTCCGGCGCGGCCACGTCGATGTCACTCGCGGCGATCGGCGAGCGTGGCGCGACGTCCCACGCTACTTTGCCGTAGGCCTGGATGAAATACGGGTAGCCGCCGGTCAATTCATACATCCGCTCGAGGGCCTCGTCGGCGAAGTCGGCGTCCTCGTCCCGGGCCGGCCGACGCAACGCCGCGTCGGCGGCGGCTCGATCGAGGCGATCGATCCGGGCGTAGCGAAACAGCCGTTCGCTATAGGACTTCGCGCCCGAGAGCACGCTGGGCAGATGCGGCAGCCCGGCGCCCACGACCACGAGCGGCAGGCGCTGTTGCGAGATTTCGTGCGCGGACGCACATAGGGCCGACACGTCGTCCGGACCGAGATCCTGCATCTCGTCCACGAAGACGGCCAAGCCGGTGCCGGCATCACCGGCGAGGCCCCCGACGTCGGTGAACAGTTCCACCAGATCGGTCTCGATGTCACCGGAGTCGGCCCGTCCGACCACAGCCGGCACGTCGATCCCGGGTTGCCAACGGGCCGGGTTCGTCTTGCCGCGGCCGGCCGGTCCGGCGTCGCGTTGGCTGAAAGATTTCAGCACCCCGAGGACGTGCCGGGTCTCCTCGGGCCGGGCGTTGGGCAGTTCACGCACGGCCAGATGCAGCGCCGCGGCCAACGGGCGGCGCAAGGCCTGGTTCGGCCGCGCCTCGAGCTTTCCCGTACCCCAGCTGCGCCGCACGGCGGCCGACCGCAGCGCGTTCAGCAGTACCGTCTTGCCGACCCCGCGCAGTCCGGTCAGGACGATGGAGCGTTCGGGGCGGCCGCGAGCGACCCGTTCGAGCACGACGTCGAAGGCGGTCAGCTCGTCGTCACGACCGGCCAATTCCGGCGGCCGCTGGCCGGCACCGGGCGCGTACGGGTTCCGGATCGGATCCACGATCGGATCGTATTCGGCTGTATTGGTTCTCTCCTAGACGCCACGCGGACGTGGTCGAGAGGTCAGTCGCTCGGCGACGTGAGGATTTCCGCGCCGTCCTCGGTGACCACGACGGTGTGTTCCCACTGCGCTGCCCACGAACCGTCGGCCGTAAGCACGGTCCAACCGTCGTCCCACATCACCCAGTCGTAGCCACCCAGGGTGAGCATCGGTTCGATCGTGAACGTCATGCCCGGTTCGAGCAGTTGGGTCGCTCGGGGCTCGTCGTAGTGCAGCACCGTCGGTCTGGTGTGAAAGCTCGGGCCGACGCCGTGACCGGTGTAGTCGCGCACCACCCCGTAGCCGAACCGGCGTGCGTACGACTCGATCACGCGGCCGATCACGTTGAGCGGCCGCCCCGGCTGCACCGCCCGGATGCCGCGCAACATCGCCTCGCGGGTGCGCTCGCCGAGCAGCCGCACGTCCTCGTTCGGATGACCCGCGAAGAACGTCGCGCAGGTGTCGCCGTGCACGCCGTTCTTGAACGCCGTGATGTCGACCTTCACCACGTCTCCCTCGATCAGCGGGCGAGCGTCGGGGATGCCGTGACAGATGACCTCGTTCACCGAGGTGCACAGCGACTTCGGGAAGCCTTTGTAGCCCAATGTCGAAGGGTAGGCGTCGTGCGCGATCAGGAAGTCGTGCCCGATGCGGTCGAGCTCGTCGGTGGTGATCCCGGGCGCCACGTGCCTTCCGACTTCCAGGACGGCATCGGCGGCGATTCGGCCGGCCACGCGCATGCGCGCGATCGTGTCGGGGTCCTTCACCAGTGCATCGTCGAGGTCCCACGGCGGACCGTCGTCGACGTAGGCGGGACGGGCGATCGCGGCCGGCACGTCGAGGCGGGCCGAGACCGGCGCCGGAGCGATGGCGGCGGACATCGCCACGGTCACACCTCGATCACGTTCGGGATGAGCATCGGCCGGCGCCGGTAGGTCTGGTCGACCCAGCGGCCGACCGTGCGTCGCACGACGTGGGCGAGCGCGTCGGTGTCGTTCGTGCCGTCCGCCAGAGACTGCTCGACGACGCTGATCAATTCTTTCTGGATCGGACCGAGCGCTTTGGGGTCGTCGGTGAATCCGCGGGCGGTGATCTCCGGTCCGAACACGACTTTGCCGGCCTGCATGTCCACGGCGACCAGAATCGACAGAAAGCCTTCTTCGCCGAGGATCCGTCGGTCCTTCAGGGCCCCGTCGTCACCGAGGTCGCCGACCGCGAGCCCGTCGACGTAGACGTAACCGACGGGAATGGATCCGCTGATGTGGGCCAGGCCGTCGTGCAGGTCGACCACCGTGCCGTCCTCGGCCAGCATGATCCGTTCGTCGGGGATACCGGTCGACCGCGCGATCGCCGCGTGGGCTCGGATGTGGCGCCATTCGCCGTGCACCGGCATGTGATTCTTGGGTCGCACGGCGTTGAGCAGATAGCGCAACTCACCGGCCGGCGCATGGCCGGACACATGCACCAACGCCGTCGAGCGGTGCACGACGGTCGCACCGAGACGTGAGAGTCCGTTGATCACCCGACCGACCGAGTTCTCGTTGCCGGGGATAAGCGAGGACGCCAGCACGATGGTGTCGTCGGCAACGACGCGCACCGTCTGATGTTCCCGATTGGCCATGCGTGACAACGCCGATAGCGGCTCACCCTGCGAGCCGGTCGAAATGAGCAGCACTCGGCGCGAGGGCAACTGCTCCGCCTCGCGCAGGTCGATGATCAGATTGTCCGGCACGCTGAGCAGCCCGAGGTCGCGGGCGATGTTCATGTTGCGGACCATCGATCGACCGACCAGTGCGACTTGACGTCCGGTGTCGGCCGCTGCGTCGAGCACCTGCTGCACACGATGGACGTGCGAAGCGAAGCAAGCGACGATCACGCGGCCGCGCGCCTTCGCGATCACGTCGGCGACGACGCGACCGACGTCACGTTCGGAAGGCATGAATCCCGGTACCTCGGCGTTGGTCGAGTCGGCCAGGAGCAGATCGACGCCTTCGTCGCCCAGGCGCGAGAACCCGGGCAGGTCGGTCAGTCGGCCGTCCAGCGGCGTCTGGTCCATCTTGAAGTCGCCGGTGTGCAGCAGGGTGTTGGCCCCGGCCCGAATGGCGACGGCCAAGGCGTCGGGGATGGAGTGGTTCACGGCGAAGAATTCGAGGTCCCACGATCCGGCCGTGATGCGATCGCCCTCACGGACCCGTCGCAGCTCAGCCCGGATGCGATGCTGGTCCAGCTTGGAATCGACCAGCGCGAGAGTCAGCCGCGAACCGATCAGCGGTATGTCCCCGCGTTCGCGCAGCAGGTACGGCAACGCGCCGATGTGATCCTCGTGACCGTGCGTGAGCACCACCGCGTCGATGTCGTCGAGGCGATCGCGGTAGTGCGACCAGTCCGGCAACGTCAGGTCGACC
>JAFAWL010000192.1 GCA_019241805.1 Actinomycetota bacterium | reverse complement strand
CATCGCGTCGCCCAGATCCCGATGGAGGGCCGTGGCGGCGTCGCCGAGTACGACAACGCGACCGGTGATCTCGTGTACTTCACCGGAACGCAATCGCCGCACAGCATGCGTGGCTACATGTCAGAGGCGCTCGGCATCCCGCTGGAGAAGACTCGCAGCGTAAACGGCGATATCGGTGGCGCCTTCGGGCTGAAGATTGCGATCTTCCGAGAAGACCTTGCGGTCTGCGCGGCTTCCTATTGGACCGGCCGACCGGTCAAGTGGATCGAGGACCGCAACGAGCATCTCCTGACGTCCGGGCAGGCACGTGAGGAGCGCCTCGAGCTCCAAGCCGCGGTCAAGAACGACGGCACCGTGCTCGCGCTGCGCGGCGATCTCGTCCTGGACCAGGGTGCTTACCCCGCGCTTCCCTTCTTCGGCGGCGGCATCATCGGAACGATCGCCACGATGATGTCCGGTCCTTATGCCTTCAAGGCATTGAGTTTGCATTCGAGAGTCATCGCCAGCAATAAATGCACGTACAACGCTTACCGCGCGCCTTGGGCCATGGAAACGTGGGCGCGCGAGCGAATGTTCGACGTGATCGGACGCAAGCTCGGAATCGATCCGGCCGATGTTCGGCGCCGCAACTTCGCTCCCAACGATGGTTCGGCCAGCATGCTGAGCGGAAGCACGTTGCTCGACAATTCTTGTGCGGCCTCGTTGGATCGGGTGCTCGAACGAGCCGACTACGCGAGTCTGCGAAAGGAACAAGAGGCGGCGCGAGCCGAAGGCCGGTGCTTCGGCATCGGGTTCGGTACGTTCCTGGAGGCCGCACCGGGGCCCACCGGTAATCGGCCGCAGAAAGAGACGTCGGTCGCTCGTCTGGAAGCAGACGGCAGCTTGAGCGTGTTCACGACTCAAGCGCCACACGGTCAAAGCCACGAGACAACGCTCGCGCAAGTCGCTTCGGACGAGATGGGCATCCCGTTCGATCGGGTGCGCATCTATCACGGCGACACGTCGAACACCCCGTACGCCATGATCGGCACCGGCGGCAGTCGCGCGGCGACCATGGCCAGCGGCTCGGTCTTGCAGTCGACGCGCGCAGTCAAGAAGAAGGCCCTGGCTATGGCTGGCGAGTTGCTGGAAGCCGACCCGGGCGACCTCGTCATCGAAGGCGGGTACATCCATCCGGTTGGCGTGCCCAGCGTGGGCGTGGCACTGGCGGAGGTTGCGTCCCGTGCATATGAGCAGCCGGACGAGTTCGAGGTCGACACCGAACTTGAAGCTGAGGAGACCTACGACGGCGGGAAGGGTGGCTGGTCCGACGGCACCCATCTCTGCGTTGTCGAGCTAGACCTTGAGACCGGTCTGGTGAAGATCCTGCGCTACGTCGTGTCCGAGGACTGTGGGCGGATGGTCAACCCGGCCGTCGTCGAAGGCCAGATCCGCGGTGGCATCGCGCAGGGTGTCGGCGAAGTGCTCTACGAATGGTCGGCGTACGACAACGAGGCCAATTACCTCGCCGGCTCCTTCATGGACTACCTCGTCCCGACGGCGAGCGAGGTTCCGCACATCGAGATCGACCACATGGAGTTCGAGCCGAACGAAGAGGTCTCGTATCGGGGTGTCGGTGAAGGTGGCCTCCTCATCGCGCCGGCGGCGATCACTAACGCGATCGAAGACGCACTTGCACCGTTCGGCGGCACGGTGAACTTTCAGTACCTGCCGCCCGCCCGCATCTTGGAATTGGCCGACGTCATCAAACAAGACCAGTAGCAGTACACCGTCGATCGGAAATTGAGGCGCAATGCAGCTAGAACACTCGTTCACCGTTCCTGTCGGAATTGATGAAGCGTGGAAGGTCCTGCTCGACATCGAACGGGTTGCTCCGTGCATGCCCGGGGCTGCAATCGAAACGATCGACGGCGATGCGTTCACCGGATCGGTCAAGGTGAAGCTGGGCGCGATATCGCTTACCTACAAGGGTCAGGCCAAGTTCATCGAGAAGGACGAGGCCGCCCACCGCGCCACGATCGAGGCGCAGGGTAAGGACTCGCGCGGCGGCGGTACGGCCGGCGCGAACGTGACCGCCACCCTGGTGGCCGAGAATGACTCGTCGACCCGCGTCGATGTGCTCACTGACCTGAACATCACCGGCAAGCCGGCCCAGTTCGGCCGCGGCGTCATGGTGGATGTCGGCAACAAGCTGATCGGCCAGTTCGCGAAGAACCTGGCTGACCAGATCTCGGCCTCACCGTCGACCAACGGCGCCGCCGAACAGGCAACATCGGCCGGGGGGGCGACCCCGCCGGCAGCCGCGCCAACCGCGTCCACGGCATCCGGTTCGTCGACCGGATCGGCTACGCCTAGTACGGCGACCGTCGCCGGCGCGCCGACCGCGTCCGGCACCTCGACCGCATCGACGGCCCCGCGGGCGGCGGCGGAGGTCGAACCGATCGACCTACTGGCGTCGGCCGGCCCAGCGGTCGCCAAGCGGCTGGCGCCCGTCGTGGGCGGCTTGCTGTTCGTCGTGGCCCTGCTCGTGCTCCGGCGTCGGAAGCGGTAGTCGTTCCGAGGCGCCTCCATACGCCTGATCCGGCGGCGTTCGTAGCCGAGTACGGCGAGCGAATCGCGCCTCGCCTCAAGAACATCTAGCGAGGTCATCAGTGAATGTCGACGACGCCCCCGTCTCGCACGACGAGGACGAATTCAGGTTTCTGCCCCAGGACGCGGAACGCCTCGGTGTCTCCACGATTCCGCCGGTGGAACGCGTCGGGTTCACCGAGGAGGGGGAGTACCTAAGCGCGCTGCGGTGGGGAAGCGACCCGGCCCCGCGACTGGTGCTGCTACACGGCGGCGCCCTGAACGCTCACTCATGGGATCGGACGTTGCTGGCCCTTGGGCGAGGCGCTGTCGCGATCGACCTGCCCGGGCATGGCGATTCGGCCTGGCGGGAAGATCGCAGCTACTCTGCGCCCTTTATCGCAGGGTCGATCGCTCGAGCCCTTCGGTACTGGGCGACGCCTCCCTACACCGTGATCGGCCACTCGATGGGCAGCCTCGGGTCGCTCGCGGCCTTGCCCGAGATCGGCCACGACATCAGCAAGCTCGTGCTCGTCGACATCTCGCCGGGTCGGAAGCCGCGCGAACAGAATCCAATCCTTGAGTTCATCCGCGGACCGGAAAGCTACGAATCGCGGGAAGAGATTTTCGAGCGCGCTCAGTCCCTCGGCTTCGGTAACCGTGACTCCCAGGCGACTTGGCAGAACATTGCCTTAAACACCCGCCGGCGTGCCGACGGGCGCTATGTCTTCAAGCACCACATCGCCCATGAACCCCCAAGCCCGGCACCGACCGATGTCACCTATCTATGGGAGCCATTGGAAGCTTTCGAGGGCGACATAATGTTGGTCTACGGATCCCGGGGTGTGCTCGCGGAGGAGGACATCGCCGAGTTCGCTCGCCGGTTGCCGTCCGCTCGGCTCGAGCAGTTGCCGGCCGGCCACAACGTCCAGCGCGATGCGCCCGTCGAACTCGCGAATCTGCTCGCGGACTTCGACCCGAGCTGACCAGCGACGCCGGTCGCGCCACGCGGGCGACCGGCCGCGCTACTTCGACTTCGTGTCGGCTTCGGACTGGCTCAGGGCCAAAAGCGCTGATTGTTGAGCGGCGGCAATGTGCCGACGCGTGGCTTTGGCCGCCTGGTCGGGCTTGCGGCGTTGCACCGCGTCGGCGACCTCTTCCATTTCGGCGCGCGCCGCGAGCCAACGTCCGGGCATTGACATGGACAAGTTGCGTAGCCACTGGATTCGCACGTGGAACGGCGCGATGATCTCTCCGAGCAGCGGGTTTCGGGCCCCGCGCATCAACACCTGGTCGGCGGCCGAGGTTTCGGTGATCGAGATCTGATCTTTCGGCGGGGGAACCGCCTTGCGGTTGAAGCCGCCGGCGGCGATGAACTCGGCCACCTCTTCGTCGGTGGCGCGGATCGTGAAAAGCTCGGCGACGACCGACTCGATAGCGCTGCGGACCTCATATATGTGTTCGATGGTCGTCCGGTCGAGCATGGCGACTTGCAGGCCGCCCCGGGGCGCTTCCTCGACGAGGCCCAGCGTCCGCAGCTGTCGCAACGCCTCCCGAATGGACGTCCGGCTCACGCCGGTGCGCTCCATCATCTCGCGCTCGGTGAGTCGTTGGCCTGGAGCGAGCGCGCCGACCGAGATCGCCTCGCGGACCGCCGCGACCACCTTGTCGCCGAGAGGTGCGTCCGGTCGTTGTATCAGTAGCAGATCGCCCGCCATGGGTTGCGCTCCTCGTCAGTCGTTGCCGCCGGGTCGAGGCGCCCACTGGCGCGCCGCCGCATCGACGTCGAGACCTACCTGACTAACGAGTGTACGACGAACAGACCGCCATACGGCAGACGATGTAGGTCTAGTCTTGCCGACTTCGTTCAGCGCATTTCGCCGTACCGGAGCCCGCTTTGCGACGGAACCGCGCAACGCGCGGTTGCGCGACGCGCCGGGCCGAACGCTATCACGAGTCGGCAGCCGGTCAGTGCTTATCCGCGTTCCGATCCCGTTGCTTCCCGGTGGTGGGCGGCGACGACCCCGGCGATAGTGCACCCAAAGAGTGCCGTGGTATCGTCTGACGTCCCACGGACTGCACAGCCGGCGGCTGGATGGAGGCTGCGCCCTCACCAAGCGGGTCCGTAAACCGTGTCGAGTCTGGGCCCCGAAGCCCGACTCGTCGGCGGACAACAACGACAGGAGGCAGCACCTTGCCCGGTGGCGCGCATGACTTGCTGGTAATCGAAAATGCGGTGGTTACGGTCCGATGAGAGTAGTTATTTGCGCAAAGGTCGTACCGGCCACGCGCCACAATCGTCGTCTGGATCCGGCCAGCGGTCGTCTGGTACGCGATGCCGGCATGCTCAGCGACCTTGATCGTCGAGCGATCGAAGAAGGCCTGCGCCTTAAAGAGAGTGGCACCGCGACCGACGTGGTGCTGATCGCCATGGCGCCGGCGTCCTCGACCGGAGCCATCGTCGATGCCCTGGCGATGGGAGTCGATCGCGCCATCCACGTCGCCGACCGGTCTATCGAAGGCTCCGATCTGCTGGTCACCAGCCGTGTCCTCGCGCAGGCGATCGGCCGCGAGTCGCCGGATCTGGTTCTGTTCGGCCCGCAGGGCGAAGAATCCTCCGGGGCCATGCTCTGGGCCGCGGTGGCTGCTCGCCTGTCCCTGCCGGTGCTTTCCCAAGCTGACGAGCTGGCGGTGGCGGACGGCCGCGCCCAGATCGTCCGGCAGACCGAAGCCGGCTACGAGACGCTGGCCGCCCCGCTTCCCTGCGTCGTCGGCGTGACCGGCTCGATCAACCAGCCGCGGTTCGCGCCCATCAAGGGAAAGCTGACTGCGCGCACCAAGCCGAATTCGATGGTGACGGTGGCGGAGCTCGGTGTCGCCGGGGACCAGGTCGGGGCTGCCGGTTCGGGAACGCGAGTTCTCGCGATCAAGCCGCCGCCATCGCGCGGGGAT
>JAFAWL010000105.1 GCA_019241805.1 Actinomycetota bacterium | reverse complement strand
CCGGCCGGCCCCGACGGGGGGGGCGGCCCGTACTGACCCGGCTGCGACCCGTACTGGCCGGCCGGCTGACCGGTCTGCGGCTGGGCATGCTGCGGCTGGCCGTTGGACGGTGCGGCGTGCTGGGGCTGGCCGTACTGCTGCGGCTGTCCGCCGTACTGAGGCGCTCCGTACGGGGCGCTCGGGGCCGGCTGGCCGTAGTGCGGGGTGGGACCGAAGCCACCGCCATAACTGGGCAGCGGCGTCGTCGGCGTGGACGGAGTCCACCCCGGCGCGGGCGAGACAGGCTGCTGGGCGGGGGCAACCGGCGCAGGCGCCGGCGGAATGGTCGAATTCGCCTGACCGGCGGGGACGGGCGCGCCTACCGGACCGGCGCCGTTGGTTCGCACGCGCGACGGGATCTCGATCGGCGGACGGTCGCTCGGAGTCCGCTTGCCGAAGCCGGTGAACATGTTGTGCGGCGGACGCTTTCGCACCGGAGCCAGGATGCGTTCGAGATCTTCCTTGTTCAGCGTCTCGCGCTCGACCAGTTCGAGTACGAGCTGGTCGAGCAGGTCGCGGTACTGAACCAGGATTTCCCACGCCTCGTCGTGCGCACCCTCGATCAGGTCGCGTACCTCGGCGTCGATGTCGGCCGCGACCTCTTCGGAGTAGTCGCGCGTGTGGTTGTAATCGCGACCGAGGAACGGCTCGGAATCCTTGGTCCCGTACTTGACCGCACCGAGCTTGGCGCTCATGCCGTACTTGGTCACCATGTTGCGGGCCAGTTCCGTGGCCTTCTCGATGTCGTTCGACGCTCCGCTGGTCGGCTCGTGGAACACGAGTTCCTCGGCCGCCCGGCCGCCGAGACCGTAGACGAGTTCGTCGAGCATCTCCGAACGGGTCTCGGTGTACTTGTCCTGCAGCGGCAGCACGAGCGTGTGACCGAGCGAGCGACCACGCGGCAGGATCGTCACCTTGTGCACCGGGTCGAGGTTGGGCATCGCCCACGCGGCCAGCGCGTGGCCGGCCTCGTGATAGGCAGTGATCCGCTTCTCCTCGTCGCTCATCGCGCGGGTCTTGCGCTCGGGGCCGGCGATCACACGGTCGATCGCCTCTTCCAGGGCGGCGTTGGTGATCAACCGACCGTTGTTGCGAGCGGTGAGCAGCGCCGCCTCGTTGATGACATTGGCGAGGTCGGCGCCGGTGAAGCCGGGGGTGCGGCGGGCGATGATGCCGAGGTCGACGTCCTGGGCGAACGGCTTGCCCTTAGCGTGCACGCGTAGCACCGCCTCGCGGCCGAGGACGTCAGGTGGGCCGACGGCGATCTGGCGGTCGAAACGGCCCGGGCGCAGCAAGGCCGGGTCGAGGATGTCGGGACGGTTGGTCGCGGCGATCAGGATCACGCCACCCTTGACGTCGAATCCGTCCATCTCGACGAGCAACTGGTTCAGCGTCTGTTCCCGCTCGTCGTGGCCACCGCCCAGCCCGGCGCCACGGTGGCGACCGACCGCGTCAATCTCGTCGACGAAGATGATGGCGGGCGCGTTGGTCTTGGCCTGCTCGAACAGGTCGCGCACACGCGAGGCGCCGACACCGACGAACATCTCCACGAAGTCGGAACCGGAGATCGAATAGAACGGCACGCCCGCTTCGCCCGCGACGGCTCGCGCCAGCAAGGTCTTGCCGGTTCCGGGCGGACCGTAGAGCAGGACACCCTTCGGAATCTTCGCTCCGATCGCCTGGAACTTAGCCGGGTTGGCCAGGAACTCCTTGATCTCCTGGAGTTCCTCGATGGCCTCGTCGGCGCCGGCAACATCGGCGAACGTGGTCTTGGGGGTGTCCTTGTTGACCAGCTTGGCCTTGCTACGGCCGAAGCTCATCACCCGGTTGCCGCCACCCTGGACCTGACTCATCACGAAGAACAAGACGCCACCGATAAGGATGATCGGCAGCAGGCTGAACAGCAGCGACAGCCAGGTGTTGCTCTTGGTGACCTTTGTGGTGAAGCCGAGCGAGTCGTCCTTCTGCTTGGCCGAGATCAGCTCATTGAAGACCGTGTTCGTCGCGTCCGAGGGGTAGGACGTGCTGATCTTCGTGTGCCCGTTGAACGCGTTCTTCAGCGTGAGGTCGAGCGATTGTTCCTTGTCGTGGATCACCGCCTTGGTGACGTTGCCCGAGGTGATCTGGTTGATCGCATCCGAGGTGTTCACCGCGTGGTAGTCGCTGGTGCCCGCGATCGAGGGCACGACGAACACCAGGAAGACGATGCCGATGATGACCCAGAGCCACCACGACCGGAATAGCCGCTTACGATCCATGTCTCACCGCGGGGCGAGGGGTCGCCGCGCGTTCCTCCTGGCTTGTCCGAACGGGCCTGTTCACCTACGGACGGTACACGTCGGCGCCGACGGTCCGGAGGCTCATTGTGCAGAACGCAGCTCGCAACACCGGCGTTCCGGTCCGTCGAATTCTCTCAGGCTGGGACCCCGATCGACAATTCGTGATCAGCGCGTTCTCGGGAAATGATCACGGTCGGTAGTCGGCGGAGCCCGGGCGCCGAAGCCGGGTCACCCGCCGTACACCGAAGGGTGCAGTCGGCCGATGTAGGGCAGGCCTCGGTATCGCTCGGCGTAGTCGAGCCCGTACCCGACGACGAACTCGTTCGGTATCTCGAATCCGACGTAGCGCACCGGTACGTCGACCTTCACCGCGTCCGGCTTGCGGAGTAGCGCCACCACTTCGACCGACGCCGGATGCCGGCTCGTCAGGTTGCGCAACAGCCACGACAACGTCAAGCCGGAATCGATGATGTCCTCGACGATGAGCACGTGCTGTCCGGCGATGTCGCGATCCAGGTCCTTCAGGATCCGCACGACGCCGGAGGAGGTCGTCGAGCTGCCGTAGGAACTGACGGCCATGAACTCCATCGTCGATGACGAGTGCAACGCCCGGGCCAGATCGGACATGAACATCGCGGCGCCCTTCAGAACGCCGACCAACAGGATTTCGCGACCGACGTAGTCATCGTCGATCTGCGCCGCCAGCTCGACGATCTTGTCGCGGATCTCGTCGGCGGTGACCACGACCGCCTCGATGTCGTCGTCCAACGCGCTCACGCGTCTACTCCTCTGCTCGGCGGCGACGATCGCTGTTCCCCTCGACCGGTTCGGCCTCGATCTCCAGCGTGCCAGACCGCCTTCGCACGGCGTAGCCGCCCGTCAACTCGATGCGATCCTGGCCACGCCAATCGGTGACCAGGGCGGCCAGGGCTCGGGTGCGTTCACTGGTCAGAGCCGGGCCGCCCGCCCCCGAGACCCAGGCCCGCAGCACCCGGATGAGCAGCGCCTCCGGCAGCTCGGCCACGAGCTTGACCTCGAGCCCGGCTCCGAGCGGCGTGTGCGCGGCCGCCAACTCGTCGAGCGCCGTGAGATCGGCCTGGACCAGCGATGCCGTGCGCGCCAGGGCCTCGGCGACTCCGCCCTGCAGTACGTCTTCGAGCAACGGCAGCACCTCGTGCCGCAGCCGCACCCGTTGGTAGCGGTCGTCGTCGTTGGCGGGGTCCTCCCACGGCACGAGGCCCAAGGCTGCGCAGGCAGCGCGCGTCGTCGCCCGACGCACGCCCAGCAGCGGGCGCAGCCAACGGCCGTCGATTTCGCTCATGCCCGCGATCGAGCGCGGGCCGGACCCGCGGCCCAGCCCGAGCAGAACGGTCTCGGCCTGATCGTCGAGCGTGTGGCCCAGCAGCACGTCGGTGTCCAGTGTGCGTAGCGCGTCGTATCGGGCCGAGCGGGCGGCCGCTTCCGGACCACCCTGCCGCCCGACGACCACCGGCAGCACCTGGACCGGGTCGAAGCCGAGTTCGAAGCCGAGGCTCGCTACGCGCGCGGCCTGGGCGGCCGAGCGGTCGTGCAGTCCGTGGTCGATGCTCACCAGCCCGTACGGCACGTCGACCCGACGCGCCTCGAAGGCCGTGGCCGCCGCCAGTGCGAGCGAGTCGGCGCCACCCGAACACGCGACGTACACCGCGGCCCTGGGCTGGGAACGGGTGCGAAGAACCTTCCGCACGGCCCGGCGGATCTCTGCCACTGCCGGATGCGGGCCCACGGCTGACTCAGCCGTGGACGCGCGCGACCCAGTCGGCCGGGTGAGCGATCTCGGGCTTGGTCGGCAGGGTCTGCTGCGAGGTCCAGACGGCGTTGAAGCCCCCGATGCCGACCTTGTCGACTACGGCGCGGACGAACGCCGCCCCGTCGACGTACTGGCGGGTCTTGGCCTCGAGCCCGAGCACCCGGCGCATCAGTCGATCTAACGGGTTACCGCCACGTCGACGGCTGGCGAAACGAGCCTCGATCGACTTCTGAGATGGGATCACCGTCGGGGACACGGCGTTCATGACGTACTCCGCGTGGCCTTCGACCAGCGACATCATCGCGGTGATCCGGTCGAGCACCGCCCGTTGCTCGGGAGTGGCCAAGATCGACATGATGCCCTCACCGTCACCGTGCCCGCGGGCCAATCCGGCCAGCTCGCCGACGGCCGAGCGCAGTCGTTCGCGATACACGGCCGGATCGGGATCGATAGTCGCCGACAGCGCATCGACCTCGGCGTGCATGTGCGAACGCAGCCAGGGCACCGCCGTGAACTGCACCCGGTGCGTGACCTCATGCAGGCACACCCAGAGGCGGAAGTCGCTCGGATCGACGGCGAGCTGCCGCTCGACCGAGACGAGGTTGGGCGCGACGAGCAACAACTGCCCGTCCGCGCGGTCGAAGAACTCGAACTGGCCCAGGACCTTGCCGGACAGAAACGCCATGATCGCTCCGGCCTGGGCGCCGGTGATCCGGCCACCGACGGCTTCCCCTACCCGGCCGACCGGATTGGCCGACACGAGACGCTCGACGATCGGATTCATGACGTTCGCCATGCCGGCGACATTGACGTCGATCCATCCGAAGCGGTCGACGACGCGGGTGAGGGCGGTGACCGGTGGTTCGTGCAGTGCGGTGAGCTCGGCGACGTGCGCCGCGGCGACCTCGGCGCTGCGATAGAGCTCGGTGACCACCGCGTCCGCCTCGACGCGGCTGACCGCCGGCGGAGCAGGCGAAAGTCGCTTAGCCGTACCCGCGGCCAACTCCCAGTCGACGAGACCACTCATATTGCGACCATAGACGAGTTCACGACAGGGCCGGGCGGTCCGTCACCGACAAGACAGCGGTACGTCACCGACAAGGCAAGGGCGGCGGTCAGAGTCCGGCGATCACGTCGTCGAGGGCCGCCTCGGCGTTGGCGGTGTCCGAGGCGCTCGGCCCGGTGCGATCGGCAACGAGGCTGAACGACAGCACACGACCGTCGGCCTGCGTGACGAAGCCGGCCAGCGTCGAGACGCCGGTCAGGGTTCCGGTCTTGGCCCGGACCAATCCGGCGACCGCCTGCGCCGCAGGCGCGCTGAAGCGGCTCGCCAGCGTGCCGTCCCAACCACCCACCGGCAGGCCGTCGACGACCGGGCGCAACACGTCCGTGGTCGCGACCAGGTGCAGGACTGCGACGATGTCGGCCGGCCGGAGTCGGTCTCCGGCGGCCAGGCCGCTGCCGTCGAGCATCCCGGCGCCGATGTCGACACCGGCCCGGGTGAGCACAGCGCGAACGGCGGCTACGGCTCCGCTGAAGCTCGCCGGCTGGCCGCCGGCCAGGGCGACCTGCCGAGCCAGCGTCTCGGCGATGACGTTGTCGGAGTCGACCAGCATCTGGCGGACCAGGTCGGCGTAGTCGGCCGACTGCACGCGAGCGAGCACGCGCGCGCCGGCGGGAGCGGCGCCGCGACTCACGGCCGTGCCCGGCAGACCCAACTGCGCCGCGAGCTCCACGCCCGCGCCGAGGTCGGGGGCGCCGCTGCGCACGGGCGCCGTCGGGGAGTCGCGTCCCCCGTCGGCCATCACGGCCGTGACGGCGGAGGCGTAGTCGCTCGGCACGTCCTCGGGTAACCAGCCGGGCGAGACGGTCGGCCCGCTAAACAGGGCGTCGTCGACGAGGACATGGGTGACGGCGGTCCCGGCGCTCTTCACTTGCGTGACGAGATCCGATAGGCGGGCCGCGTTCGTGTAGAGCGGGGGCGTTCCCGCGGCGGCGCCGGACAACGTGGGATCACCCGCGCCGACCAAGACGATCTCGCCCGGCGTAGCCCCGGCGACGACCGTGGTCGTGATCCGGTCGGTCGGCTTGTGCACGAGAAGCGCGGCGGCCGCCGTTGCGATCTTGGCCGTCGATGCCGGAGCGGCGAGCTGCGTCGAGCCGTCGTCGAGCAGAACGGCTCCGCTGCTGGCGTCGGCGATTTCGGCGAGCACGTGGCGGCCCAGCGCGGGCGCCTGCAACGCGGCCGCGACCGCGGAACTGACGTAAGCCGGCGTAGGCGGCGGTGGCGTGGACGTCGACGCGGAGGGCGCCGGTCGCGTGGCCGACCCTAGCGCCCCGGCGGAGACGGTGGACGTGATCGGTCGCGGAGTCGCGCTCGACGAGGAACGGACGTGGAAGGTGATCGCGTACGCGGCCAGGGCCACGGCAACCACCAAGATCGTGACGCCGGCGACGATGGCGACGGTGGCCGGTCGGACTGCGCGCACGATGCGTCAGACTAGTGCCGCGTCCGCGTGCCGGCCGCCGCCCGGGCGAGGAAAATCCGGGTGTCCGGCCGGCGACGAAGCGAGGAGGACCCGGTGGAATTCGACGTCCTGATCGAGATACCGAGGGGCAGCCGCAACAAGTACGAGGTCGACCACGAGAGCGGCCGAATGCGGCTGGACCGGACGCTGTTCACCTCGACCCAGTACCCGGCCGACTACGGCTACGTCGACAACACGTTGGGTGCCGACGGTGATCCCCTTGACGCGCTGGTGATGCTGCTGGGCGAGCCGCTGTTTCCGGGCGTGCTCGTGCGTTGCCGCGCGATCGGTATGTTCCGGATGACCGACGAGAAGGGCCCTGACGACAAGCTGCTCTGCGTCCCGGCCAAGGACCCGCGCCTGGAGCATCTGCGCGACATCCATCATGTGCCCGAGTTCGACCGGCTCGAGATCCAGCACTTCTTCGAGGTCTACAAGGAACTTGAGCCGGGAAAGAGCGTCGAGGGCGCCTCGTGGGCGGGCCGGGCCGAGGCGGAGGCGGAGATCCGCAAGTCGATCCAGCGGCTGAAGGACAATCCGGACGCGATCGCGCACTGAACCCGATGGACGTTCTGATCAGCGCAGAAGAGTTGGCGCGGCTGTCCGACGTCACGCTGCTCGACGTCCGCTGGGCGATCGGCGATCCGTACGGTCGCGAGCACTACGTAGCCGCTCACCTGCCCGGTGCCGTATTCGTCGACATGGCCACCGAATTGGCGGCCCCACCGTCCGCCAGCGCCGGGCGGCACCCGTTGCCCGCCGTGTCCGACCTCCAACGGGCCGCTCGCCGCTGGGGCGTACGCCGAGGGCGACCGGTCGTCATCTACGACGCCACGTCGGGTCTGGCCGCCGCCCGAGCCTGGTGGCTGCTGCGCTGGGGCGGTGTCAGCGACGTCCGCATCCTCGACGGCGGGCTGCCCGCCTGGTCAGGACCTTTGGAAGCCGGAGAGGTGACGCCGGAGCCGGGCGAGTGATCCTCACGCCGGGCGCGTTGCCGGCGCTCGACGCTCACGAGGCGGGCGCGCTGGCCCGCGACGGTGTGCTGCTCGACGCCCGTTCCGCCGAGCGTTACCGCGGCGAGACCGAGCCGATCGATCCGGTGGCCGGGCACATCCCGGGTGCGGTGAGCGCCCCCACCACCGAAAACCTCGACGCCGAGGGCCGGTTCCGTCCGGCGAGCGAGCTGGCCGAGCGCTTCGCCACTCTCGGTGCGAGCGCCGATCGTCCGGTCGGTGTCTACTGCGGATCCGGCGTCACGGCGGCGCACGACATCGCGGCGCTCGCCGTCGCCGGCGTCCCGGCGGCCCTGTACACGGGTTCGTGGTCGGAGTGGGTGAGCGACCCGACCCGCCCGGTGGCAACCGGCTCAGAGTAAAACGCGCTTAGGCTCTGAAAACGTGAGCACCAACGACGGCATCGACCCGAGCGTGCCCCCGACCGGCGAAGGGTGCGTCGAGTGCGACGCGCTCGGCGGCTGGTGGTTGCACCTTCGCCGCTGCGCCCAGTGCGGTCACATCGGATGCTGCGACACCTCGCCCGCCCAGCACGCGACCAAGCATTTCGAGCAGACCGGACACGAGTTCATCCAGAGCTTCGAACCGGGCGAGGACTGGTTCTACAGCTACACGACGCGGGAGATGTACGACGGCCCCGAGCTGGCGCCGCCGCGCGATCACCCGAGTGGACAAGGGGTTCCCGGACCGCTCGACCGGGTGCCCGACGACTGGCGGCGACAGCTGCACTGATCCCGGCCGAACCGATGCGCCCGAAGCCGGTGACGCTTTCCGGGGGTGAGGCGGCCGGCGGTATTCGCTCGGGGTAGCGCTCGAGCCCGATGGGTCGTCAGGCCGGCACGGGCCGCCTCACGAAGATCATTTAACCCGGACAGTATTTCGAATGCAACTCAGCCGATCACGAGACGGCCGTGACCGCCACCGGCCGGTACGCCGCGAACGCATTCGCCCCGGGATTGGCGCACGTGAGCCCGTCCGCCGGGATCGTCTCGATCCGAACAGTGACATCGATCAGGCCGTGGGGTCCCTCGATGCGCACGACCGGAGTGTCGG
>JAFAWL010000176.1 GCA_019241805.1 Actinomycetota bacterium | reverse complement strand
TCGGAGCGCAACCGGCCGGCAGCGACGATCGTGTTCGGGGTGACCTGCGGCAGCTCCCATCCGCGCAACAGGCGATCGAGCTCCGGCCGGGGCAGATCGGCGAGCAGCACCCGGCCGGTGGAGGTGCAGTGCACCCACTCCCGGTGCCGGTGGCGGAACACGCGAGCGCCCATGGCGGTCTCGGCCCGTTCGACGTAGACGACCTCACGACCGCGGCGGACATCGACGTGCACGAGCTGGTTTGTTCGTGAGCGCAGATGCTCCATCACCGGCCGGGCGGCCGTGTAGATCTCCTCGTGGATGGGGACCGAGTCGCCGAGTTCCATCATCGTGATGGACAGCCGGTACCGGCCCGTCTCGTCGTCGCGCTCGAGTAGATGCTCCCCCACCAGGGTGCTCACCAGCCGATGCGCGGTGCTCTTGGCGAGATCGAGTTGGCGGGCCAGTTCAGTGACGCCGAGTTCGCGCCGGCCCCCTCGGAAGGCCTTCAGAACGCGGGCGGCGTTGGCCACCGAGGACACTGCTCGACGATCGGCCGTCCAGATCGGTGGTTGGGGGTCGACGGTGCGCGCCGGCAGCACGGGACCCATTCGCGCGCACCCCCTTGTGTCAGCGACGGCCTCCGGCACAAAGCCTACGGAAGACGGGCGTCGCGATCACCGGACTGGAGTCGCCAAGATCAGACAAGTCTCCAGTCCAGTCCGACACCGCCCTGAGTCTCGATCAAGGCGTTGGCGCGGCTGAACGGTCGGGATCCGAAGAAGCCCCGATCGGCCGACATCGGGCTCGGATGGGCCGACTCGATCCGCGGCACATCGCCCAGTAGCGGGCTGAGCGTCTGGGCGTCGCGGCCCCACAGGATGGCGACGAGCGGCGCATCCCGAGCGACCAGAGCGCGGATCGCCTGATCGGTGACCGGCTCCCAGCCCTTGTTGCGATGCGAAGCGGGCGCGCCCGGCGCTACCGTCAGCACCCGGTTGAGCAGCAGCACCCCTCGTTCGGCCCACGGAGTCAGGTCACCGACTCGCGGCGCTGGCACGCCCACGTCGTCGCTGAGCTCGCGAAAGATGTTCTGCAGGCTGCGGGGCAGCGGCCGTACGTCTGCCGCCACCGAGAACGAAAGCCCGACGGCATGGCCGGGCGTCGGATACGGGTCCTGCCCGACGATCAGCACCCGCACCTGGTCGAAGGGCTGGGTGAATGCCCGGAGCACGTTCGGACCGGCCGGCAGATAGGTGCGTCCGGCCGCGAGCTCGGCGCGCAGGAACTCGCCCATGCGCGCGATCTGCTGACCCACCGGCTCCAGTGCTCGGGCCCACCCGGGCTCGAGGATCTCGCGCAGCGGGCGGCCTGGCACCGGCTCGATCCTCAGGCGCCCGAGGCGGCGACGAGGTGATCGACGACCTGGTCGACCGCGACCTCGCTGCGGTCGCCGCTGCGCCGATCGCGCACCTCGATCGTGCCGGTAGCAAGGCCGCGACCGACGATGGCGACGGTCGGCATCCCCAGCAGTTCGGCGTCGGCGAACTTCACGCCTGGCGAAACGCCGCGCCGATCGTCATACAGCACGCGCACGCCGCGGCTCTCGAGCTCGCCGGCGATCCGTTCGGCCGCGTCGAAGACGGTGTCGTCCTTGCCGGTGGCAACGAGGTGAACGTCGGCGGGCGCAATCGCGCGCGGCCAGCACAAACCCTTCTCGTCCGCGGTCTGCTCGGCGACCGCGGCGACGGCCCGGGTGATGCCGATGCCGTACGAACCCATGGTCACCGTCACCGGTTTACCGTCCGGCCCCAGAGCGGTGAGACCGAAGGTGTCGGCATATTTGCGGCCGAGCGCGAAGACGTGCCCGAGCTCGATACCGCGGGCGATCTGCAGGACGCCGCCGCAGCGCGCGCACCGGTCACCGTCGCGGATCTCCATCGCGCCGAGTTCGCCGGCCGGCTCGAAGTCGCGGCCGCGGACGACGAACGCGGCGTGCTTGCCCTCGATGTTCGCGCCGGTTACCCAGGCGCTGCCCTCGACGACCGTGGGGTCGACGACGTAGCGCACGTCCCATTCGGCTAGCCGTTGCGGCCCGATATAGCCCTTGACCAGTTCTGATTCCCTTGCCAGGTCGTCCGGCTCGGCCTGAGCGACCTCGACCGGTTCCAGCTGACCGGCCACCCGCTTCAGGTCGACCTCCCGATCGCCGGGAACCCCGACGACCAGCAGTTGCCACTGCGTCTGTCCCGGCGCGCGGGTCTTGAGCACGACGTTCTTCAAGGTGTCAGCAGCGGTGAACGGCTCCGAGCGCAGGCCGAGCTGGTTGAGCCGCTCCACCAGCGTCGCGATCGTGGGCGTGTCGGGGGTGTCGAGCAGCTGCTCGCTGGGCACGCTGGAGCCGTCCTGTGCCGGCGGCACCGCGACCTCGACGGCCTCGGTATTGGCGGCGTAGTCGCAGTTCTCGCATTGGACGAACGTGTCCTCGCCGGACGCCGCCGGCGCGAGGAACTCCTCCGACGCCGAGCCGCCCATCGCTCCGGACACGGCAAAGACGATGCGGTAGTCGAAACCGAGCCGACGGAAGATCCGTTCGTAGGCGTCGCGATGCGCGCGATAGGCCCGTTCCAGGCCCTCGTCGGTGAGATCGAATGAGTACGAATCCTTCATGACGAACTCGCGCCCGCGCAGGATGCCGGCCCGCGGCCGGGCCTCGTCGCGGTACTTGGTCTGGATCTGATAGAGCGCCAGCGGGTAGTCCTTGTAGGACGAGTACTCGCCCTTCACCAGCAGGGTGAACAGCTCCTCGTGCGTCGGGCCGAGCAGGTAGTCAGCGTCCTTCCGGTCCTGCAGCCGGAACAGTGTGTCGCCGTAATCGGCCCACCGACCGCTCGCCTCGAAGATCTCCTTCGGGATGAGCGCGGGGAAATGGACCTCCTGCGAGCCGATCCCGTCCATCTCCTCGCGGACGATTCGTTCGACGTTGCGCTGAACCAAGACACCGAGCGGCAGCCAGGAGTAAATGCCCGGAGCGACTCGCCGCACGTAGCCGCCGCGCACGAGCAGCTTGTGGCTCGGCACCTCGGCGTCGGCCGGATCGTCGCGCAGGGTCCGGAGGAACAGGGTCGATAGACGCAGCACGGCGCTCAAGGTTATTCGGTTGCCCGGCCGGGCGTGCGCCGGGACGATGTTCGTGACGTGCGAACGCCGACGTACGCGTCTACGTCCGGAGTCCAGCGGGAAGGAGGCGCACCGTGTCGAGCAGTGCCGTGTCGATCACCGTTGTCCCGGTGCGACCCGTTCCTACCCGTCCCTTCTCGCCCTGAGGCCGACTGCTCCGTACGACGGCGCCGCCTCGGTGCGAACCGTCATCGAGGAGCTTCTTCCGTGCCTGAGCATGCCGAACGGGTCGCCAATCCCTACTACGCGGGGGAATCCGACAGATCGCGCTATTCCAGCTGGGACACCGCGACCCACGGCCCGGCGCCGATCCCGGATTGGGTCGTCACCGAACTACGCGCCCGCGACACCGAGCTCGGCCTCCTGAAGACGGGCAAGGAGGCCGACGTCCACCTGGTCCGCCGCGCGGTGCCGGGCGGGCGTGAGTGTTTGCTGGCGGCCAAGCGGTACCGGCCGCCGCAACATCGCGCGTTCCACCGCGACGCCGGCTACACCGAGGGTCGCCGCGTACGGCGCAGCCGCGAGACCCGGGCCATGGCCCGCCGCAGCGACTTCGGCCGCGAGTTGCTGGCCGGCCAGTGGGCGATCGCCGAGTTCGCCGCGCTGTCGACGCTCTGGCTGGCCGGCGCGCCCGTCCCGTATCCGGTGCAGCTGTCCGGCACCGAGCTGATGTTGGAGTTCATCGGCGATGCCGATGGCGCCGCAGCACCCCGACTGGCCCAGCTGCGGACGGGCGACCCCCGGGTGCCGGACCTGTTCGAGCAGTGTCGCGCGGCCATGGTCGCGCTCGCGTCAAATGGATACACGCACGGCGACCTATCGGCCTACAACCTGTTGGTCCGGGGCGACCGACTCGTCATGATCGACCTGCCGCAGATCGTGGACGTGGTGAGCAATCCGCAGGGTCCCGACTACCTGCTGCGTGATTGCGCGAACGTCTGTCGCTGGTTCCGATCTCGCGGGGCGGCCGCGGCGGACGACGAGCAACTGTTCGGCGACCTCATGTCCGAGGCGGCGCGCCTGTATTGATGAGGCGGCGCGCCTGTATTGATCCAGCCCATCGATACGCCGCGCGGAAGCTGGACGGCTACGTTCGGTCCATGGCCCACTTCGACCTCGCGATCATCGGCTCGGGCTCCGGGAACTCCTTGATTACCGAGGACATGGCCGACTGGCGGATCGCGATTGTCGAGGATTCCATCTTCGGCGGTACCTGCCTCAATGTCGGATGTATCCCGACGAAGATGTTCGTCTACGCCGCCGACGTCGCCCACACGATCCAACGCTCGTCGCGATACGGCATCGACTCGACCATCGATAAGGTGCATTGGGACGCAATCCGCGACCGGATCTTCGGCCGGATCGACCCGATCTCGCGAGCCGGCCGTGAATATCGCGCCCACGGTCCCAATACGCAGTTGTTCGAACAGAGCGCACGCTTCGACGGCGCGCGTTCCGTGCGGTTGGACTCCGGTGAGCAGATCACCGCGGACCGGATCGTGATCGCGGCCGGTTCGCGTCCGACCGTGCCGGACGTCGTGCTCGATTCGGGGGTGCCGTTTCACACATCGAGCACGATCATGCGTTTGGACGAGTTGCCCCGACGGCTGGTGATCCTGGGCGGCGGATTCATCTCGGCCGAGTTCGCGCACGTGTTCTCGCAGCTGGGTACCGAGGTGAGCATCGTGACGCGGGGCGCCCCGCTGCTGCGTCACCTGGATCTCGAGGTGGCGCGCCGTTTCACTGCCCTGGCTCAACTCCACTGGGATCTGCACCTGGACGCGCACCCGGTCGCAATCACGAACGACGCCGGCGTGATCCGCCTGCGCCTTGACGACGACTCGGTGACCGAGGGCG
>JAFAWL010000423.1 GCA_019241805.1 Actinomycetota bacterium | reverse complement strand
CGCAGCGTCGACGTACTGGCCCCGGGGACATCGCTGGTGTCACTGCGGGACCCCGGTTCGTTCGTGGACGCCAATTACCCGACCGGTTCGGTGTCCGGGGATACAACAGGTCGGCTGTTCCGCGGCAGTGGCACGAGCCAAGCCGCTGCCGTGCTGTCGGGAGCGGTCGCCCTCCTGCTGCAGGCCTATCCAGACCTCACGCCTGACCAGGTCAAGGCGGCGCTCGTCGCCACGGCGACACCCGTCACGCCGGTGCCGGGCGGACCGACTGCCGGACAGGTGAACGTCGCAGCCGCTCTGGCCGCAGTAAAAGCGGTCTCCCAAATGAGGGGTCCCGCCGCCGCGACCACCATCGCCGCAACCACGCAGTCGTTCCCAGCCGCGACCGGGCAGGGCTCGATCGATGCCGCCCGGGGCGGCAATTACCTAGTCGATGCCGACGGACTGCCGTTAACCGGTGAGGTCGATGCGCAGGGCAACCCGTGGAATCCGCAAACATGGTGGGTAGCCGCATCCACCTTGACGTCATGGACGGGCGGCTCATGGCTGGGCACCGTGTGGACTGGCGCCGATTGGTCGACAAGTACCGGCCTGCAATCCGCGCGCTGGTCCTCCGCTCGCTGGTCCTCGGCGCGCTGGTCCTCGGCGGATTGGGACAGTGCCGATTGGACGTCAGCCCGTTGGTCCTCGGCCCGCTGGTCCTCGGCCCGCTGGTCCTCCGCTATCTGGGGCTAGCCATGACACTGGCTCGACCGACCGTGGCCACGTTGGCACTCAGCATGGCGTTGGCGTCGGCCGCTGGCGTGTTCCAGTGGATCAACGGCGCCGCTCCGCCGGTGTCGACTGATCTGCCGGAACCACTGCTACTGGCCACGCTCTGCGGACTGTTCTTCTTCGCCGAGCACTTCCTACTCAACGTCGAGTTCCGGCGGCAAGCTCACTCCCTGACCCTCGCCGGGGTGCCCCTCGTCCTGGCAATCCTGACCGCACCCACCCACACCATCGTGTTGGTCCGAGTGATCGGAAGCCTGACCGCTTTCGTGATCCAGCGGATCAGTCTGGACAAGATCGCCTACAACGTTTCCGCGTACGCCTTCGAGGCCGCGGTGGGCAGCGTCGTGGCGCGAAACATCCTCGGAGCTCATCACCGCATGGACGTATACGCGCTGCTGGCTGTCATCGCTATCGTGGCCGCGGTCGACCAATTGATGAGCTGCTTAGTGCTCTTGGTCATCCGACTGCACAACGGACCGATGACCCGGCGCGATGTCATCACGGTCTTGGGACCGGCCGCCGGCCTGAGTGCAGCGTCGAGTTGCTTCGCGTTCATCGTGCTAGTTCTTCTCGAGCGCGGCGTCATCGGTGTCGTGCTGGTCGCCGTGCTGCTGGCCGTCCAGACCGCCGCGTACCGCAGCCACTCCGCGACCCGCCGGCGACATCAGGCTCTGACCCTCGTCCACAACTTCGTGGCCGACGGTGTCGGCACCGAGTCGCTCGAGTCATTAGCGGCCGAGCTTCTACGCCGCATCCGTGAGTTGTTGCGAGCCGCGCACGTCGAGTTGGTCCTGCTCGATGGAAACCACACAGTCGGCGTGCCCGCTGTGGGAGCAGCGACGGTGCTGGCCATTGGCGAGGACGGGAAGCTCACGGTGAGCTCTCGTCAGGTGGATCCGAGTGACTGGTTGACGATTCGTGTCCTCAGCCAGGAGGAGTCGATCCTCGCTCGCCGGGACACCAAGGATGCCGGGTTGCAACGCTGGCTGCATCGCCACGGCGTCCGCGACGCCGTGATCGTTCCCCTGCCGGCAAGCAGCGGACTGATCGGCGCGCTAAGTGCGACGGATCGTCTCGGTGAGTTGACTAGCTTCACTGCCGACGACCTCACATTGATGGAAACGCTCACCGGCCATTTAGCTGTCGCGGTGCGCAGCACGCGATTACTGGAAAAGCTTGCTCACGAGGCAACTCACGATGCGCTGACCGGCTTGGCGAATCGGGCGTTCCTGACCCGCCGCCTCGCCGAAGCGCTGACCGACTCGGTCCACCAGCCAGCCGTGCTCCTGCTTGATCTTGACCGATTCAAGGAAGTCAACGACGCGTTCGGGCACGACGTCGGCGATCGGCTGCTTACCGTCATCGCTCAACGCCTCCATGATTGCCTGCCGGACTCAGCGACAGTGGCTCGGCTCGGCGGCGACGAGTTCGCAATACTGCTTCCCCACGCCCCTTCGCGTGACGAGCTCTGCCGCCTTGTGACGGCGGTCGGCGACCACATCAGCCAACCGGTCCACTTCGAGGAGGCCCTACTCAGCGCTGAGGCGAGCATCGGCGTCGCGATCGCCGCGAACACGGTGCATGAGCAGGACCTACTCCGGCAGGCCGACACCGCCATGTACGACGCCAAAGCGCACGACCAGCGTTACGCGCTCTACACCCCTGACATGGACCGCGGCCGGGCGGAACGGCTGGCCTTACTCGCCGACCTCCGGACCGCCCTCAAAACCGCACCCGATCAAATCGTGCTGCACTATCAACCTAAAATCGACATCCATACCGGCGCGCTCGTCGGCGCCGAAGCACTGGCCCGATGGAATCACCCCACGCTCGGGGTGATCCTGCCTGATCGTTTCATCCCGTTGGCTGAGGCCGCCGGCCTGGCCGACGAGCTGACACCGCACGTGCTGCGCACCGCCATCCAGGCCGCGCACCGATGGAACGCTACGACCACGCGCCCCCTGGACATCGCCGTAAACCTGTCAGCACGCAATGTCAGCAATCCCGGGCTGCCGCAACTAGTCAAGCAGTTACTCGAGGAATCCGGACTACAACCGCAACACCTGATCCTGGAGATCACCGAAAGCAGCATCATGGCCGACACCGCCCAGACCCTTCCAATTCTCAACGCCCTCAAATCACTCGGCGTCAGCCTCGCCCTAGACGACTTCGGCACCGGCTATTCCAGCCTCTCCTATCTTCAGAAACTTCCCATCGACGAGATCAAAATCGACCGCTCCTTCGTCTCCGGCCTAGGCGGCCCGGAAGATGTCCACAGCCGTGCCCTCATCAGCAGCATCACCGGCCTCGCGCTCAACCTCAACCTGCGCGTCGTAGCCGAAGGGATCGAGACCGACGAACACCTCACACACCTTCAACACGTGGGCTGCCACGTTGGCCAGGGTTATCTCATCAGCCGCCCCCTGAACGAGGCCGCCTTCGAAGCCTGGACCCTGAAACACGCCGACCGCAAACAACTTCGACTCGTCAGCCACAGCCAACGCGCATACGCCTGACAATTCGACAGGACAGCTGCACGAATTCGGCACACAGCGGGTCTATCTTGCTAACGGGCCGCCGTTGCGGCCAGCCGGGTCGTGCTTGTCATAGCCGATGTGCTCGCTCATCTCCGCCTCCAAGGCCCTCGAGCACGGACTTGGTCAACCCGGTCAGCAGCCCGTCGTCGCCGACGAGCTGCATCCCCTCGGCTCGAGCTTGCTCGACGAGGTCCTGGGCGACTCGCTGCTGATCAATCTGAGCCGGCATGGGCTCGATCGTCCCGGTCACTGGTGGTCCTTCTCGCCAAGCTCAGCTCGGCGTGTCAGGCCAGTTCAGTTACACCGTTGATCGGACAGACCCACGCCGCCTGAGGGGGCAGCCTGATGTTCTGGAATCGGGGTCTG
>JAFAWL010000379.1 GCA_019241805.1 Actinomycetota bacterium | reverse complement strand
GCTGCCGACGCCGCCACCGAGACGACCGAGCAAGCAAAGGCGGCCGCGCAGGACGTGCAACGTCCACTGCAACAGTGACCGACCTCGACCAGAGCGCGGCGCCGATCCTTGAGGCCTTGGCCGACTATCACGCCCGTAACCGTTACGGCTTCGCGCCACCGGGCCACCGGCAGGGACGCGGCGTCGACGAGGCGGTGTTGCGCGTCCTGGGCCGGGAGCCGTTCCTGGGAGACGTCCTGTCCAGCGGTGGGTTGGACGATCGCTCCTCGTCACATGGCTACCTGTCGCAGGCGGAGAAGCTGATGGCGCAGGCCGTCGGGGCCGAACAGGCGTTTTTCTCCACCTGCGGCAGTTCGCTGTCGGTCAAAGCGGCGATGCTGGCGGTCGCGGGCGGGCGTGGAGAACTGCTGGTATCGCGGGACGCCCACAAGTCGGTCGTCGCCGGATTGATCTTCGCCGGTGTGGAACCTCGTTGGATCAAGCCGCGCTACGACTCGCAACTGCATCTGGCCCACCCACCCGGCCCGGATGATGTCGAGGCGGCCTGGGTCGCGCACCCCGACGCCGCCGGCGCCCTGATCGTCAGCCCCACGCCGTACGGAACGTGCGCGGATCTGGAAAGCATCGTCGAGATCTGTCACTCCCGGCGCAAGCCGCTGATCGTCGACGAGGCGTGGGGCGCCCACCTGCCTTTTTTCGACCAGCTGCCGACCTGGGCCATGGATGCCGGGGCCGACGTCTGCGTGGTCAGTGTGCACAAGATGGGGATGGGCTTCGAGCAGGGTTCCGTGTTCCACGTCCAGGGTGACCTGGTCGACCCCGACCACCTGTCCGCCTGCGCCGACCTGTTGATGACGACGAGTCCCAACGTCCTCATCTATGCCGCGATCGACGGCTGGCGGCGACAGATGGTCCGCGAGGGCGAAGCGCGGCTGACCGAGACGCTGCGCCTGGCCGATGACGTGCGCGAGCGAATCGAGCAGCGCGACGGGCTACACGTGCTGCACGACGAATTGCTCACCGAGCAGGCCAGCCACGACCTCGATCGCCTGCACGTGCTCATCGACGTAAGTGATCTCGGCATCACCGGCTATCAGGTAAGTGACTGGATTCGCGAACACCGGGCGGTCGACCTGGGCCTGTCCGACCATCGCCGCGTCGAGGTCACGATATCGATGGGCGACGACGAACACATGATCGAGCGACTCCTGGACGCGCTGGATGCGGTGATCGAGGCCGCTCCGGGGCTCGAACGAGCGCCGAGCGTGGCCATGCCGTCGCTGGACGATCTAGACATCGAACCGGTCCTGTTGCCGGCCGAGGCGTTCTTCGGGCCGTACGAGGACGTGGCGGCGGATCAGGCCGTCGGTCGGGTGGCGGCCGAGCAGATCACCCCGTATCCACCGGGGATTCCGGCGCTCGTGCCGGGGGAGCGGATCACGGCCGGCATCGTCGACTATCTCCGCAGCGGACTGGCCGCCGGAATGGTCCTGCCGGACGCCACTGACTCGGATCTGAACACCATCCGCGTGGTGGCGCTGCCGTAAGCGGCGGCTTCGACTTAGGCCGGCGGACGCGTGCGATGGTGTTCTAGCACGCAACACTTCGCGCCGCCCCCACCCTTGAGCAACTCGTCGGTCGGCGCACTGATCACGGCGTAGCCGCGCTCGGCGATGCTGCGGGCCAACCTCGTCTGATCCGAATTGACGATCACCGTGGTGCCGTCGCTGATGAGGTTGAGGGTAAGGGCGGTCGCGTCCGGTTCGGAGGCGATGATCGCATCGGGATACAGGTCCCGCAGCTGACGGCGACTGGCGTCGTCGAATGCGGGCGGCCAGTAGGCGACGGTCTCGGCGTCCAGCACCGCGAGGGCGGTGTCGAGGTGATAGAGCCGTGGATCCACCAGGGTGAGCGGCACCGTGGTTCGCCCGAAATACTCGGCCACCTCGGCTGGAGCGCCCGGATCGGATCGCGGACCGGTGCCGGCCAGGATGCACTCCCCGACCAGCCGGAAGTCCCCCTCGCCCTCGTTGACGTGCTCGGCCTGACGCACGTCGCGCACACCCGACTCCGCGATCGCCGCGGCGTAGTGCGTCGACTCCGGTCGCCGTTGTTCATGCCGGAAACGGGGGATGAGTGCCCGGTCGTCGATGACGATGCCGCCGTTGGCGGCGAAGACCATGTCCGGCAGGCCGGGCTCGGCGGGCACGAGATCGATGTGGTGTCCGAGCGCGAGCAACTGGTCATAGACCCGCCGCCACTGGGCGCCGGCGCGGGCCGGGTCGACGGGCTCATCCGGATGCATCCAGGGATTGATGCGGTAACACACCTGGAAGTACGTCGGCGGGCACATCAGGTATCGGCGTTGCCCCGACGGCGGGGCGGTGACGGTCGACGAGGCTGCGGCCGGCTGACTGCTCATGAACCTACGTATGCCCCTCCGCGGAAAACCTGTACCCCTGCGCGGTTGGTCACGGCGGCAGCGGGGTAGCACCCGAACACGATCGGTCGGCGACGAGGACGGCAATGACACAGCCACACGAGATGACACAGCGCGACGGCACGACACGGCCACACGACACGGCGCGTGAACGACACAGCGCCCCGCAACGTGTTCACGAGTCGCCGGCCACCATCACCGTCTATCCCGACGGCCCCCTGGTCATTCGGGGGCGAGTGACGATCACACAAGCCGACGGCGAGGTCGTCGAAACGGGCCGGATCAGCGCGTTGTGCCGCTGCGGACGGTCGGCCGTAAAGCCGTTCTGCGACGGCAGTCACAAGCGCGGGGCGCTCGTCAGCACCTCAGCCGACACTGCGCTGCCGGACGATTAACGCCGTTCAGGCGACGGTGGAGAACGAGTCGGGCCGGCGATTCGGATCTACCGCGCGGCCGGCCTCCCGCAACGATGATCGATTGCTCGACCAACAGGCCAGGACGTACTCGGCGAAACGATTGTCGACGTGGAGGCTGGTCGCGGCCCCGAACATGATCTGCTCGCTCAACGCGGGCTCGTCCTCGGCGAGCGCACCGCACAGGTCGTGGGCCGCCAGCTGCTCGTGCAGCGCGTCCGCGGTGACGTGCACATCGTAGAAGGCGCAAACGTCGTCGGCGAAGCCCAGCCGCCGTAAGCCCTTGCCGTACCGACGACAAGGCGCCGATGACGTCATCTCGTACGCGGCGAGGTGGCCGACCAATGCGCCGCGCAATTCACGGCGAAGCCCGAACAGCGATATGACGTTGCTAATCGCCATGCTGATGCCGGGAACCGCGTCGATGTAGGCGGCGTAGCCGTCGTCGAGGTCCAGACCACGTAGCAGTCCGCGATAAAGCTCGGAGTGCATTCGATCCGCGCGCCCGTCGCCGTATTCGTCGACCTGAATCTCGACCAGGGCCGCCTTGGCGCGTCCGAACAGCCGTGGAATGGCCCACGTGTGCGGGTCGGCCTCCTTCAATTGATAGATCGAGCGGTGAATGGCGAACTCGCGATACTGCTCCAGATTTGCCTCGCGCTGCAAATACCTGGACAGCTGCGGCCCGCGATCGTTGTCGACCAGCGACCACAGCCGAGCGGGCACCGGCGCGCTGTGGGGCGGCACGTTGATTTGGCGACGCAGCGTGGCTAGCAGCCGTTCTTCCAACTCGCGCCGGACGCCGATCAGCTCAGGCTGCCACTCCCAGTGGTCGGCCACCTCGGGCAGCCCGCGATAGTGCAGCTCGTAACAGAGCCACAGACTGAGTTGCAGGTCGTCGTCGCCGAGCGGGTCACGCCCGCCGTCCGTCGGCGGCAATGCGTCCGGTGCCGGCAGTCGGCTCGGGTCGTCGTGGCCCAATGCGGCGATAATGGCCGCGCTGATCGGGCCACGCGGGGCGGGCAGCGTCATTGCGTCTCGTTCCGCTCACAACCAGCCGCCGTTCATCCGAGCGAGACCTGCCGAACGAACGAGCGACAGCTAATTGGCCGCTGTTGGGCCCTCACGGGCCGATTTACCCGCTTGGGGACGGGACGAAACGGGCCCGGCCGGGTACAGACACACGACGCCGACGCGATCCAACCGGAGGGAATCACATGACGACGTCCACTACGACGACGCGGACCTGTCCCTTCGGTCCGCTTGTGGTCGAGTACGACGCCCGCGTCTTGACGCCCCGCCCGTGGACGTTGGCGCAGAGTCACTGGGCGGTCGAGGTGCTCAGCGATTATGACGACGGAGCGCGGTTGCTCGAACTGTGTGCCGGGGCCGGGCACATCGGCCTGGCCGCTGCGGTTACGGCCGAGCGCGACTTGCTGCAGGTCGAGCTGGATCCGGTGGCGGCCGCGTATGCGGCGAGCAACGCGCGGCGAGCGGGCTGGTCCGAGCACGTCGAGATTCGCGTCGGGCCCCTGCAGGCGGCGCTGCAGACCGGCGAACGCTTCCGCGTGATCGTCGCCGACCCGCCGTATTTGCGTAGCGAGGCCATCGAGCGTTGGCCGCTCGATCCGGTGCGGGCCATCGACGGCGGCCTTGACGGCCTCGACCTTGTCCGCGCTTGCCTGGACGTCGCCGCGCATCACCTGGAGCCGGGCGGTTGCCTGCTGTTGCAGGTCGCGGGCCCGAGCCAGGCCACGCAGGTCGAAAAACTGCTTGCGACACCCGTGCTGAAGGCAGGCGAGGTGCGGGCCATCGATCCCGAACGCGCGATCATGCGGATCGATCACACGTGATCGATCGACCGGATCCGGCCATGACCCGGGTCGACGGTCTGCGCCGCTGGCTCTCGGCGCATCGTGACCAGGTAGTG
>JAFAWL010000262.1 GCA_019241805.1 Actinomycetota bacterium | reverse complement strand
GCGCGGCGGCCAAGGCCTGCACGCTGGTGACGCCCGGGATCACTCCGTAGTCGAAACCGATCCGGCCGCGGTCGAGGATGCGATCGATCACCCGCAACGTGCTGTCGTAGAGCGAGGGATCGCCCCATACGAGAAACGCACCGACTCCGTTCTCACCGAGTTCGGTGGCGATCGCCGCCTCGAACAGTTCGGCCCGTCGCTCGTGCCAGTCGCCGACCGCTCCGGTGTAGCCCGAGACGGTGCGGGCCGCGGCGCCGCGGTCGCGGGGCGGATCGGGGATTTCGACCGTCCGGTAGGCGTGGTCGGCCCGAACGTGTCGTCGCAGAATCTGTTCGCGCACGTCCAGCAGACCGGACTTGGCCTCGCCCTTGTCGATGAGGAAGAAGACCTCGGTGCGGTTGAGCGCCTCGACCGCCTGCACGGTGATCTGATCCGGATGGCCGGGGCCGATACCGATAACGAGGATCTCGCGCACCGCTGACACCTCTCGTCGCATGACCGCCGGTGACCGTGATGCGTGCGTCCACCGCTTCCGCTCGCCGAGTTTCGCACGCACGCACGCCGCGCGCCGAGGGCGGCACCGGCAGGCTCTAGTCTCGGGCGGTGCGGGTACTGCTGCTGGGAGGGACCAGCGAGGCGCGCACCTTGGCCGCTGCGCTGGCCGACCGTGACATGGAGGTTATCTCCTCACTCGCCGGTCGGGTGAGCTCGCCGACGCTCCCGGTCGGGCCGGTGCGGATCGGCGGCTTCGGGGGAGTCGACGGGCTCGCGGGGTATCTTCGCACCGAGCGAATCGGCGTCCTCGTCGACGCGACTCATCCGTTCGCGGCGACGATCACGCGCCACGCCGTCGCGGCCGGGCTACGCACGGCGACGCCGATACTGATCCTGCGGCGGCCGGGTTGGACGGCCGGGCCGGGCGATCGCTGGTCCCGCGTGCCCGACATGTTTGAGGCCGCCACCGATGTCGCCGCCGCGTCGGTCGAGCGCGTGTTCCTGACCACGGGCCGCCGTGACCTGGCCGTCTTCGCCGCGGATGACCGTCACGAATTCCTCGTGCGCACCGTCGATCCGCCGCAACCACCGACACCACCTCGGATGACCTTGGTGCTCGATCGTGGCCCGTACACGGTGGAGTCCGAGACCGCGCTGATGCGCCGTCACGACGTCCAGCTGCTGGTCACCAAGGACAGCGGCGGCGAGATGACCACGGCCAAGCTGACGGCTGCCCGCGTCCTCGGCGTGCCGGTAATCGTCGTTGACCGGCCGCCGCCGCCCCGGGACGCGGACGTGCTCGACACGGTCGAGGCCGTGCTGGCCCGGCTCGATCAGCTGCCGGGGTAACGCCGCGGCGTGAACACGACCCGACGACCATCGGCATGCTCGACGGTCGTCGTCTGCGACGAGCCGATGATCAGCAGGCAGCGCATGTCGATCATCTCGGGATCCAGCTCGGCCAGCGTCGTGATCGTCACTAGCTGCTCGTCGGTGCCGACGGCGCGACCGATCACCACCGGCGTGGTGGGTGCGCGCAGTTCGAGCAGCAGCGAACGGGCGTCGGCGATCTGCGCACGACGCGTGCGTGACGCCGGGTTGTAGATCGCGATGGCGAGGTCGGCCCGGGCGGCGGCGCGCAACCGATCGGCGACGACCGTCCAGGGTTTGAGTCGATCGGACAAGGAGATCACGGCGTAGTCGTGTCCCAACGGGGCACCGGCCCGGCTGGCGACCGCCTGGGCCGCCGTGACACCCGGGACGATCGCGACGGGCACGTCGGCATACCGCGTCTCCGCCGCTACCTCCAACACCGCGCTCGCCATGGCGAATACACCGGGATCACCCGAGGAGACCACTGCCACTCGCCGACCGCGGCGGGCCAGCTCGAGCGCGAATTCCGCTCGTTCGGACTCCACCCGGTTATCGCTGGGGTGCCGACGCTGGCGGGGATTCGGCGGCACCCGCTCGAGGTAAGGCCCGTAGCCCACCAGTTCGTCGGCCGCGGCCAGCGTCGCCATTGCCTGCGGAGTAAGCCAATCTCGTCCGGCCGGACCCAGGCCGACGACATCGACCCGCCCGGTCGACAGCTCGCCATCGCCGCTGCCGTCGCGGGCCACGGCCGGCCGCGCCGCCTCGACGCCCGGCACGACCACCATGGACATATAGGGAACGTCGATCGGATCGACGTCGCCGAGCGGGGCGGTGCGTTGCTGCGGGGTGGAGGCCCGCTCGACGTAGTGGGCGTCCTCGTACCGACCGGCCTGCTTGAGCGCGTCCTGTACGTCGGCCGCGTGCCGGCTCACCTTCATGATCGCGGCGGCGTCACCGCGACGTAGTCGTTCGGCCAGCTCGGCTGGCGGCAAAGTGCCCGGCAGCACGCTGAGCACGTCGTCGCCTTCGACCAGCGGAAGACCCAACGCCGCGCAGGCCGCGCTGATCGACGTCACCCCGGGAACGATGTGGCAATCGAACTGTTCACTGATGCGCTTGTGCATGTGCATGTAACTGCTGAAGAAGAGCGGATCACCCTCGGCGAGCAGCACCACGTCACGGCCAGCAGCCAGATGCGCGGCCAGGCGCTGCGCGGCGTCGTCGTAGAACTCGGCGATTGCACCTTCGTAGCCGCCGGGATGATCGGTCGTCTCGGTCGTGACCGGATAGATGAGTTGTTCTTCGATCTGGCCCTCGCGCAGGTACGGTTCGGCGATGCCACGGGCGATCGAACGCCCGTGGCGGGCCGAGTGATACGCGATGACGTCGGCGGCGGCGATCAGGCGCGCCGCCTTCACCGTCACCAGTTCGGGATCACCCGGGCCCAGGCCCACTCCGTACAGCGTGCCGCTCATTCGACCTCGCTCGCGATCGCATTCACCGCGGCGACCGCCATCGCACTGCCCCCGCGCCGGCCGTGAACGACCAGGTGATCGAGATCGCTTTCCGCGAGCGCCGATTTCGATTCGGCGGCGCCGACGAATCCGACCGGCAATCCCAGAACGGCGGCCGGACGGGGCGCCCCGGAGTCGATCAGTTCGAGCAGCCGGAACAACGCCGTCGGGGCGTTGCCGATCGCGACGACGGCGCCGTCGAGCCGATCGAGCCAAAGATCCAGCGCCGCCGCCGACCGGGTGTTGCCGATCTGCGCCGCTCGCCCGGGCACCGACGGATCGGCCAGCGTGCACACGATCTCGTTCGCGGCCGGCAGCCGTGAGCGCGTGATGCCGGACGCGACCATCTGCGCATCGCAGAGGATCGGGGCGCCGGCGTGCAGCGCTGCTCGCGCCCGCTGGACGACGGAGTCGGAGTAGCCCAGGTCGCCGGGGAGATCGACCATGCCGCACGCGTGGATCATGCGCACGGCGACGTCGGCGATGTCGGCGGGCAGCGCCGACAGGTCGGTTTCGGAGCGGATCGTCGCGAACGATCGTCGATAGATCTCGGCGCCGTCACGCACGTAGTCGTAGCTCACCGACGCTCCGTGATCTCGTAACCGGTCGGGCCCGCCACCACGTCGACATCAGGATCAGCCGGGCGCCCGCACCGCCGCTCGCAACCGCTCCAATGCACGGTCCGTCCGGGCCAGTCGCCCAGCCACGCCCGTGCATCGGCCTGGACGTCGGCGAGTGCGTGGGAGCAGCCGGGTCGCCCGGCGCAGGCGGAAACCAGCCGCCAGGGCGAGTCGGCGTCGACGGCGAAACCTTCCTCGACGGCCCGGCGCGCGACGGTGGCGCCGTCGGCCAGATCGGGAAGCACGATGCTGCGCCACGGCGTGATCCGCGCCGCGCGGCCGCTGATCCGATCGGCCAGCCACCGGGCCTGAACGGCGCTCAAGCGACCCAGCGGCACGACGGTGACCAGCGCCGACCAGCCGTCGGGCTGCGGCACCAGACCGGCCGGCCGGGCCGGGACATCAACCGGAACGGACGGGCTCACCGGCGGCGCCGGATCACCGAACACCCGAGCCGCGACCGGGGCGGCCCCACCGTCGAGCTCGTCGATGTGCCAGGCCGAACTGCGTTGATACGCCCGTTCGTCCAGGAACGCTCGGGCCCACGCGATCATCGAGCCGATGACGTCGGTGACCGCGATGCCGTTCACGCAGACGTTCGGGCCGAGCACCGCCGTCACGTCCGAGCGCAGGCCGGCGACGTCACCGCGACCGTCGTCGATCGTGAACAAGAACCGGCCGGAGAGGTCGGCCAACCGAGGATCGGCGCACAACGCCGCGTCCAGTTCACCGACCAGGCTGCTCAGGTCCGGACCGCGGTCGATGCCGGCCAGCGGGCTGGCGACTATGTTGCGCACCCGCTCGTGGGTCGTCGACGGCCACAGGCCGGCCGACCACAGTCGTTGCCCGAGTTCGCCGCCCGCGTCGGCCGCCAGTCCCCGCAGCTGGACGTTGCCGCGCGAGGTCAGTTCCAACCGCCCGTCACCGAGGTCTTCGGCCGCTTGGGCCAGGACGCGCAACCCGGTCGCCTCGATCAACCCGCCGGGCAGGCGCACCCGGGCCAGCAAGCCGTCGACGGCCTCGATCAACCGGAGCACGCCGGGGCAGCGGTCGCCCCGCACTCGGCTGACGGCAACGGCAGGCACCTGCCGGATCGTACGTGAGCCGCGGTGATCGTCTCCTCGTCGCCGGACACGCCGGCCGGCCGACGCGCGTTCGTAACAGCTGCGGAGCATCATCGAGAAGATGACCGTCGACCAACGTGACCACGTCGGGTTGAAGTACCTCGGTCGGCTCTCGGATGCCGATCTGCGCACCCTCGTGCATGCGGAATCGGTGTCGCCCGACCAGACGGCCGATCGCATCGCGGTGCTGCGCCGCTCGCCGGGACTCGTGCTCGACATACTCGACCGGCCGGACACCTCGGCCGCGTTGCTGCGCCTGGTGTCGGGCCCTGGACCACGCCAATTCACGCTCATCTCGCCGTTTCTGCTGTTCGCGGCGGCAATTCACCGAACCGCCGTCGACCTGTCCAGCCGCTCGTACGCGCCGGAGCGGGCAATCGGCCGACTGCGCGTGCCGTTGTTCGACGCTGCGATTCTCTCGGGCTACCTGGACGACGCTGCCAATCGGCTGTTCCTGATCGAGCTGCTCTCCGGCTTCGCCCGCACCTCCGCCGGCGTCACGCTGGCCGCGACGCCGACCGGCCTGCGCCGGCGTCGGTGGAACAGCCTCGACGCCGTAAGCCTGGCCCGATTGCTCGTGGACACCGACCCGGCTCACCGACCGGAGGTGTGGCGACGGCTGGCCGACCTGGCGCTGTTCATGGCCGGCGTCTTTCCGGATGCAGCGCACGCAGCCTTCCATCGGGTCGACCTGACCCGGCTCGCGCGCGCCGGCGGGTTGCAGTCCGCTCGCGTCGACGATCTCGAATCGTTCGGACCGGCCTGGTATCGACTGGCCGCGGTCCATGATCCGAGCGAACTGCCCGACACCGCGGATCGCTTCCACCAGGCGCGGCGGGTGCTCAACGCCGCCACCGACCGATACCTGTTCCCGGTAACCGCCGAATGGTTCGCTCCGCCCGGGTGAGCTGGGGACGTGTGCGAGGCTGGCTCGTGTGATCGCCTTGCTCTCCACGTCCGACACCGACCTGCTTTCGGCCCGCGCGAGCGGCGCGGAGTACCGGCTGGCCAATCCGGCGAGGTTGTCGCCTGAGGACGTCGACTCCCTCATCGGCGACGCCGAGATCGTGGTGGTGCGCATCCTCGGTGGCCGTCGGGCCTGGGAGGCGGGTCTGGATGTGGTCCTGGCCAGCGGAAAGCCCGTGCTCGTCCTGGGCGGGGAGCTCGCTCCCGATGCCGAACTGATGGAGTGCTCCACGGTCGCCGGCGGGATCGTGGCCGAGGCGCACAGCTACCTGGCCCACGGTGGGCCGGTCAACCTGGCCAACCTCCACGCGTTTCTCAGCGATGCGCTGCTGCTGACCGGGCACGGCTTCGCGCCACCCGCGCCCATGCCGTCATGGGGTCTGCTTGACCGTCCTGACGCGTCGTCAGGAATTGCCGCGCCCACCGTCGCGGTCCTCTATTACCGCGCCCATCACTCGGCCGGCAACGTGAGCTTCGTCCATGCGCTCGCCGACGCGATCGAAGCGGCCGGAGCCCGCGCGCTGCCGGTCTTCTGTTCCTCACTGCGCACGGCCGAACCCGAGTTGATCGACACGTTGCGAACGGTCGACGCGATCGTGGTCACCGTGCTCGCCGCCGGCGGCTCTTTACCGGCAGCGGTCGGCGCGGGCGGGGCCGACGAGGAGTGGGACGTGGGTGCGCTGGCCCAGCTGGACGTCCCGATTTTGCAAGGTCTTTGTCTCACCTCCTCACGTGAGCAATGGCGCGACAGCGACGACGGCCTGAGCCCCCTCGACTCCGCAACGCAAGTCGCGATCCCGGAGTTCGACGGTCGACTGATCACCGTTCCGTTCTCGTTCAAGGAGGTCGGGCCGGACGGACTGACCAGCTACGTGGCCGACCCGGAGCGCTGCGCGCGAGTGGCCGGCATCGCGGTGAGTCACGCGCGGCTGCGCCACGTCGCCCCGGCCGACCGGCGGATTGTTCTGATGTTGTCGGCCTATCCGACCAAGCACGCCCGCATCGGCAACGCCGTCGGACTCGATACCCCGGCCTCGACGGTGCGCCTTCTCGCCGCGCTGCGGGCCGCCGGCTACGACATCGGCGGCGACGGGGAGTTGCCCGGCGTTACCGAGCTCGACGGCGATGCGCTGTTCCACGCGCTGATCGCCGCCGGTGGTCAGGACGAACAGTGGCTGACCGAACAGCAGCTGGCCGGCAATCCGGTGCGGGTCAGCGCCGCCACCTACGCCCGATGGTTCGCGAAGCTCGATCCCCGGTTACGTACGGCTGTGAGCGAGCATTGGGGGCCGCCGCCGGGAGAACTGTTCGTCGATCGCTCCCGGGACGCCGCGGGCGAGATCGTCTTGGCGGCATTGCGGGCCGGCAACGTGGTCGTGATGGTGCAACCACCTCGTGGGTTCGGCGCCAATCCGATCGCGATCTATCACGATCCCGATCTGCCGCCGAGCCACCATTACCTGGCGGCCTACCAGTGGCTGCGGGAGGGCTTCGGCGCTCACGCGGTCGTGCACGTCGGTAAGCACGGCAACCTCGAATGGCTGCCCGGCAAGACGGCGGGCCTGTCCGCCGCGTGCGCCGCGGATGCCGCCATCGGTGATCTGCCGTTGATCTACCCGTTCCTGGTCAACGATCCCGGTGAGGGCACGCAGGCCAAGCGTCGGGTACACGCGACGCTCGTCGACCATCTGGTGCCGCCGATGGCCCGGGCGGACAGCTACGGCGACATCGCGCGCCTCGAGCAGTTGATGGACGAGCACGCGCAGATCGCGTCGATGGACCCGGCCAAGCTGCCGGCGGTCCGGGCGCAGATCTGGACCCTCATCCAAGCGGCCAAGCTCGATCACGATCTCTGGCTGGACGATCGACCGCACGATGCGGAGTTCGACGAGTTCCTGTTGCACCTCGACGGTTGGCTCTGCGAGATCAAGGACGCCCAGATCCGCGACGGATTGCACGTGCTCGGCCAAGCACCGCAGGGTGAGGCTCGGATCAACCTGGTGCTGGCGATCCTGCGCGCGCGCCAGATGTGGGCCGGGCAGGCCGCGGCGCTGCCCGGATTGCGAGAATCCCTCGGTTTCATAGAGGGATCCGGTGGGCGCGAAGGCACCGACGACGTCGAGGCCCGCGCCCGGTCACTCGTCGAAGCGATGGAAGCCGCGGGATGGGACGCCACTGCGGTCGAGGGCGTCGTGACGCGCGTACTCGGTGGGCCGAGCCCGGAAGTCAACCGGGTGCTGGCCTTCGCAGCCACCGAGGTGGTGCCGCGACTGGCAGCGACGACCGACGAGATCACTCGGACCCTGCACGCCTTGGACGGTGGCTACGTGCCGGCCGGTCCGAGCGGATCACCTCTGCGCGGACTGGTGAATGTCCTGCCGACCGGTCGTAACTTCTACTCGGTCGACCCGCGGGCCGTTCCTTCCCGCTTGGCCTGGGAGACCGGTCAGGCGATGGCCGATTCGCTGCTGGCGCGGTATCGGGCCGACACCGGCGGCTACCCGGTGTCGGTCGGCCTGTCGGTGTGGGGCACCGCCGCGATGCGCACGTCCGGCGACGACGTCGCCGAGATCCTCGCCCTGCTCGGCGTCCGCCCGGTGTGGGACGAGGCGTCGCGACGGGTCGCCGCGCTGGAACTGATCCCGGTCGACGAGCTCAACCGTCCGCGCATCGATGTCACCGTGCGCATCAGTGGATTCTTCCGCGACGCCTTCCCTCACGTCGTGACGATGCTCGACGACGCGGTGGCGTTGGTCGCCGGTGCCGACGAGTCGGACGAGGTCAATTTCGTCCGGGCTCACATGCGGCAGGACGTGGCCGAACACGGAGATGAACGACGCGCGACCACGCGGATCTTCGGCTCGAAGCCGGGAGCGTACGGCGCCGGGCTGCTGCCATTGATCGACGCACGCAACTGGCGTGATGATGCCGATCTCGCCGAGGTGTACGCGACCTGGGGCGGTTTCGCCTACGGCCGCGGGCTCGATGGACGCGACGCTCGGGCGGACATGGAGACGGCCTATCGCCGCATCGCGGTCGCGGCCCACAACACCGACACCCTCGAGCACGACATCGCCGATTCCGACGACTATTTCCAGTACCACGGCGGCATGATCGCGACGGTGCGCGCGCTGACCGGCCGGGCCCCGCGGGCCTACGTCGGCGACTCGACCCGTCCGGACACCATCCGCACCCGTTCGCTGGCCGAGGAGACGACCCGCGTCTTCCGCGCCCGCGTCGTCAACCCGCGCTGGGTCGAGGCGATGAAACGCCACGGCTACAAGGGCGCCTTCGAACTGGCGGCGACGGTCGACTACCTGTTCGGCTACGACGCCACCGCCGGTGTGGTCGAGGACTGGATGTACGAGAAACTCGCCGCCACCTACGTATTCGACCCCTCGACCCGCGAGTTCATGCAGAGATCGAACCCCTGGGCCCTGCACGGCATCACCGAACGCCTGCTGGAAGCGGCCGATCGCAAGCTCTGGGACAGTCCGGAAGCCGAGACGATCGCCGCGTTGCGCCAGGCCTATCTCGATACCGAGGGTGAACTGGAAGGACGTTGAGGCGCTCAGCCCAACGTGCTCGTGAGCACGGGCAGGTCGCCCGGGGCGCCAGCTTCGATCAGCTGCTCCAGCCGGACCGTGTCGAGATGTTCGGCTACGAGATCAGCCAGTAGGTCGTAGCGGGCTTCGCGTACCCGGGTGTACACGACGTCCTGCGCGCCGACGAAGTCACGGTCGGTGCGTCGAGCCAGATCGGCGAGGAACGCCCGACGGAACCGGTCGTTGTCGAAGATCCCGTGCCAGGTCGTGCCGCGCACCGACCCGAGCGCGCAACCGTCCAAGAACGCTTCGCCGGCTTCGACCTCGACCACGCCGTGGTGGATCTCGTACCCGTCGACCGGTTCGCCGAAGGCCTGACCGGACGATCGCCGCAGGGTCTTGTCTTCGGTGAAGCGGACCGAGGCCGGCAGCAATCCGAGCCCGTCGACCGTTCCGCGCCGGCTCTCGACGTCGTCCTCGATCGTTCGCGCCAGCATCTGGAAGCCGCCGCACAGTCCCAACACCTGGCCGCCGGCGCCGGCCCGGGTGACGATCGCGTCCGCCAGCCCGCTGCGTCGCAGCCAGTCCAGATCGCTGACCGTCGCCCGCGAGCCCGGCAGGATCACCAGATCGGCTGACGTGAGCTGATCCGGCCGCGTGGCCAGCGTGACGGTGACTCCGGGTTCGGCGGCCAGCGCGTCGACGTCGGTGACGTTCGACATCCGCGGCAGTCGGGCCACGGCCACGTGCAGCCCGTCGCGGCCCAGTGGCGGAATCGCCTCCCGCGGGCGCGAGTCGAGATCGAGGGAATCTTCCGCGTCCAGCCACAGACGGGGTTGCCAGGGCAGCACGCCCAGGGTCGGTCGTCCGGTCAGGGTCGTGAGCCGGTCGATCCCTGGTGCCAGCAACCCGGGGTCGCCGCGGAACTTGTTGATCACGAAGCCGGCCAGGTGTCGCTGATCGTCGGCCGACAGCACGGCCAGGGTGCCGAACATCGCCGCGAATACTCCGCCCCGGTCGATGTCCCCGACGACGATCACCGGTAGGTCGGCGGCGCGGGCAAGGCCCATGTTGGTGATGTCGCTGTCGCGCAGGTTGATCTCGGCCGGGCTGCCCGCGCCCTCGCAGATCACCACATCGAAGCGAGCGCGCAGTTCGGCCAGCGAATCCTGCACGACCTTCTGCAGGCGCGGCTTGAGCCGGTGATAGTCGAGCGCGCCCACCTCGGCGACCGGATGGCCGAGCAGCACGACCT
>JAFAWL010000136.1 GCA_019241805.1 Actinomycetota bacterium | reverse complement strand
CGCAGCGTCGCTGTACGAGGTCGGCTTCAACCACTTCTTCCGCGGCAAGGACGCCGCCACCGGAATGGGCGACCAGGTCTACTTTCAGGGGCACGCGGCGCCCGGCATCTACGCGCGCGCGTTCCTCGAGGGCCGCCTGTCCGAACGGCATCTGGACGGTTTCCGGCAGGAGCAGTCGCACGCCCCGTTCGGGCTGTCTTCCTACCCGCACCCGCGCTTGATGCCGGACTTCTGGGAGTTCCCGACCGTGTCGATGGGCCTCGGCCCGATCGGCGCGATCTACCAGGCCCGGTTCAACCGCTACCTGGCCGCGCGTGGCATCGCCGACACCAGCGATTCGCACGTATGGGCGTTCCTCGGCGACGGCGAGATGGACGAGGTCGAATCCCTGGGAGCCATCGGCGTGGCCGCCCGCGAGGAACTCGACAACCTGACCTTCGTCATCAACTGCAATCTGCAGCGACTCGACGGACCGGTACGCGGGAACGGCAAGATCATCCAGGAACTGGAGTCGTATTTCCGCGGCGCCGGCTGGAACGTGATCAAAGTGATCTGGGGCCGCGACTGGGATCCGCTGCTGGCCAAGGATGCCGACGGCGTCCTGGTCAACCGAATGAACACCACTCCGGACGGTCAGTTCCAGACCTACACCGTCGAGTCGGGTGCCTATATCCGCGACAACTTCTTCGGCGGCGACCCGCGCTTGCGCAGGATGGTCGAGGACCTCACCGACGACGACCTGCGCCGGCTTTCCCGCGGCGGCCACGACTATCGCAAGGTCTACGCCGCCTTCCAGGCCGCTCGGGCGCACGTCGGGCAGCCGACGGTGATCCTGGCTCACACCATCAAGGGTTGGACGCTGGAGAGCTTCGAGGGTCGCAACGCCACGCACCAGATGAAGAAGTTGACTCACGACGACCTGCGCGCTTTCCGGGATCGGCTCTATCTGCCGATCAGTGACAAGGAGCTGGACGCCGAGCTGCCGCCCTATTACCACCCGGGCGAGAAGTCGGACGAGATCCAGTACATGAAGGAGCGTCGGGCCGCCCTGGGCGGCTACCTGCCCAAGCGCGTTACGCGTGCCAAGGCGCTGCCGATGCCGGCCGACACCGTCTACGACGAGCTGCGGGCCGGCTCGAGCAAGCAGTCGGTCGCGACCACCCAAGCGCTCGTCCGGTTGTTCAAGGACCTCATGAAGGACAAGGAAATCGGCCGCCGCTTCGTGCCGATCATTCCCGACGAGGCGCGGACCTTCGGCCTCGACGCGATCTTCCCGACGGCCAAGATCTACTCGCCGCACGGCCAGGAATACGAAGCCGTCGACCGAGCCTTGCTGCTGTCGTACAAGGAGTCGCAGTCGGGCCAGATCCTGCACGAGGGCATCAGCGAGGCCGGATCGACCGCGTCACTGATCGCCGCCGGCACGTCCTACGCAACCCACGGCGAACCGATGATCCCGTTCTACATCTTCTACTCGATGTTCGGTTTTCAGCGCACCGGCGATCAGTTCTGGCAGCTGGCCGACCAGCTCGGCCGCGGCTTCGTCCTGGGTGCGACCGCCGGACGCACCACGCTGACCGGCGAGGGTCTCCAGCACGCCGACGGTCAGTCACTGCTGCTCGCCTCGACCAACCCGGCCGCGGTCGCCTACGACCCGGCGTACTCGTTCGAGATCGCGCACATCATCAAGGACGGTCTGCGCCGCATGTACGGGGCGGAGAGCGAGAACGTCTTCTACTACTTGACCGTCTACAACGAGCCGATCAGCCAGCCGGCCGAGCCGGAGGGCCTCGACGTCGAGGGCCTGCTCAAGGGCATGTACCGCTACTCCCCCGCGCTGGGTGTCGAGGGTCGGCCGCGGGCTCAGGTGCTCGCCTCCGGCGTCGCCATGCCGTGGGCGATTCAGGCGCAGACCCTGCTCGGAGAGCAGTGGGGCGTCGACGTCGACGTCTGGTCGGTGACCTCGTGGAACGAGTTGAGACGCGACGCCCTCGACTGCGAACAGCACAACCTGCTCGACCCGACCGACCAGCCTCGCGTGCCGTTCGTGGCCGAGCGGCTGGCCGACACCGTCGGCCCGGTAGTGGCGGTGTCGGACTACATGCGCGCGGTCCCGGATCAGATCGCGCGGTGGGTGCCGAACGACTACACCTCACTCGGTGCCGACGGCTTCGGTTTCGCCGACACCCGGGGAGCGGCGCGGCGCTACTTCCACATCGATGCCGAGTCGATCGTGCTGGCCGTGCTCGAACAGCTCGCGCGCCGCGGTGAAGTCAAGCCCGAGGCGCCCCGCGACGCGATCGAGCGCTACCAGTTGCTCGACGTGATGGCGGCGGGCACGGGCACGGTCGGCGGGGATTCCTGAGGACCGCGCGGTCACTCGAGGTCGGTGTGGTCGGCCGTCCAGGCCAGTAGCCGGTCGACCGACCAGGTGTTGACGATGCGTTCGGGCGAAGCCGCACACAGCACCGCCCGCTCGCACCCATAGGTCTGCCAATCGAGCTGGCCCGGTGCGTGCGCATCGGTATCGATCGAGGTCAGGCAGCCGGCCTCGACGGCCAGGCGCAGCAGCCGCTTGGGCGGGTCGAGACGCTCCGGCCTGGAGTTGATCTCGACGGCGACGCCGAACTGTTTGCAGGCCGCGAAGACGAGTTCCCCGTCGAACTCCGACGGCGGCCGTTTCCGGCCGACCACCAGCCGACCGGTGCAATGGCCGAGCACGTCCAGGTGGGGGTTGGCGATAGCGGCGATCATCCGGGGCGTCATCTCGGCGCCGGGCATGCGCAGTTCGCTGTGCACGCTGCCGACTACGAGATCGAGTCGTCCCAGCAGAGAGTCGGTCTGATCGAGGGCGCCGTCAAGCAGGATGTCGACCTCGATGCCGGTCAGGATGCGGAACGGAGCGAGCTCTGCGTTCAGTTCAGCCACGACGTCGAGTTGCCGTTCCAGGCGCTCGGCACTGAGCCCGTTCGCGACGGTCAAACGCGGCGAATGATCGGTCAGCACCATGTATTCGTGCCCGAGATCGCGGGCCGTGACGGCCATCTCACGGATCGGCGAACCCCCGTCCGACCAGTCCGAGTGCGTGTGGCAATCGCCCCGCAGGCTCGCCCGCAAGGCGGCCGCGGCACTGGCGACCGGGCTGACAACGCCGGCGACCAGGTCCTCATCGGCCCAGGGTTGCGCGTCCAGGCGACGCAGGTAGACCGGTTCCACGTCATCGAGCGACTCGGCCACGCAGCGGGCAGTCACCTCCCCGATGCCTTTGAGCTCGCGTAGGGAGCCCGCCGCCACTCGGTCTTCCAGCTCACCGGCCGGCAGCTGCGACAACACGGCCGCCGCCGTCCGAAAAGCGCGTACCCGGTAGGTCGGTTCGTGCGCTCGTTCGAGTAGGAACGCGATCCGGCGCAGATCACCGACGGCGTCGCGAGGCACACCGCTAGTTTGCGCTCGCAACCCGATCAACGACGGCCCGGGGCTAGCGAACCGGTGGGCGGGCGACTCGTCACCACTTTGCACTCGTTCTGTACGTCGAAACCCCCGTCCGAACCCCGGCTGCAACCCACAGAACGCGTGCAAGGTTGGCCTCGGCGGCCACTTCCTCCTGCCGAGAGCGCTTACACCAGGGCCTTTCACGATGATCCTTGTTGGCGACCTACAAATGCCGCGCCGGAACGCTGTACGCGTCGCGCTCGCGCCGGACCAGCTCGACACGGCATTGTGAAGGCGTGATCGCTGTACTCGCGCCCGGTCAGGGCGCTCAATCCCCCGGCATGCTCGGTCCGTGGCTGGAGTTGCCCGGCGTCGGCGACGAGCTCGGGGAACTGTCGGACGCGGCGGGACTCGACCTGCGGCGTCTGGGCACGACGGCCGACGCCGAGGAGATCAAGGACACTGCCGTCACCCAGCCGCTGCTCGTGGCGTTGGGGGTCATCGCCGCCAGCCGGCTGACGCTCGGGCCGGCCTACTTGGCCGCCGGGCACAGCGTCGGGGAGCTCACGGCCGCCGCCGTCGCCGGAGCGCTGAGTGCGCGCGAGGCGGTGGCATTCGCCGCCCGCCGCGGCTCCGAGATGGCGGCCGCGTGCGCGCTCAGCCCGACCGGCATGTCGGCGATCCTCGGCGGCGACCCGGACGCCGTGTCCGAGCACATCCTGGCCGCCGGCCTTACGCCGGCAAACCGGAACGGCGCCGGCCAGATCGTCGCCGCCGGCGATCTCGAGCGGTTGAGCGCCCTCACGGAGAACCCGCCGCCGGGCGCGCGCGTGCGGCCCTTGCCCGTGGCCGGCGCGTTTCACACGACCTACATGCAACCGGCCGAAGCTGGACTGCGGGCCTTTGCCGCGACGCTCCAAGCCAAAGATCCGGCCCGGCCGCTGCTATCGAACGCGGACGGCGCCCTCGTTACCGACTCGGCCGATCTGATCGAGCGGCTGGTGCGCCAGGTGACCAGCCCGGTGCGCTGGGACCTGTGCCAGCACCAACTGGTCGAGCTCGGGGTGACCGCGGCCATCGAACTGGCTCCCGGCGGCACCCTGGCCGGCTTGGCCAAGCGCGAGATCCCCGGCGTCACGGTCGTTGCCATAAAGGCG
>JAFAWL010000004.1 GCA_019241805.1 Actinomycetota bacterium | reverse complement strand
GGCCGGCCGGTACGGCCCGTACGTCACCAACGGGGAGAAGACGGCCTCGTTGTTCAAGACGATGTCCCTCGACACGATCACGCTGGCCGACGCGCAGCGGCTGCTGACGCTGCCCCGCACGCTCGGCGTCCTGGACGGCGAAGAGGTCACCGCTCAGAACGGTCGCTACGGTCCCTACGTAAGGCGGGCCTCCGACTCGCGTTCGCTGGAGTCCGAGGAGCAATTGTTCGACGTCACGCTCGATCAGGCCGCGGCGTTGTTCGCGCAGCCGAAGCAGCGAGGACGACGGGCGGCCGCCGCACCGCCGCTGAAAGAGGTCGGAGTCGATCCAGCCAGCGGCAAGCCGGTCGTTGTCAAGGACGGTCGCTTCGGGCCGTACGTGACCGACGGCGAGACCAACGCGTCACTGCGCCGCGGTGACTCGGTGGAGGAGATCACGATCGAGCGGGCCGCCGAGTTGCTGGCCGATCGTCGGGCGCGCGGACCGGTGGCGAAGAAGTCGCCCGCGAAGAAGGCGCCCAAGAAAGCCGCGGCCAAGAAGACAATCGCGAAAAAGACCGCCGCGAAAAAGACGGCGGCCAAAAAGGCGGCGGCGCAGCTTCGCGTGAACGAGCCGGCCGGTCGCTGACCCACGCTCGCCGGCGTCAGGGCTTGTGGCCAACGGCAAAGATCCGTCGGAATGGGAAGACCGTGCCGCCGGCACCGGCCGGATAGGCGCGCCGCAGTTCGGCGGCGTACTCCTGCTCGTATTCGGCGGCATGCTCGCCGAGCGCGGCCAGTGCGGGACGCAATCCGGTACCCCGCACCCATTCGAGTACCGGGTCGACGCCCGGGAGGACGTGCAGGTAGGTCGTCTCCCAGACATCGGCGGTCCAGCCCGCGTCGAGCAGCAGGCGCGCGTAGTCGACCGGCGTCGGCATGGTGTCGTGGAAGCCCAGCACCCGGTCCAGGTCGAACTCGCGCCATCGTGGTCGATCCCCGACCTCGCGCATCAGCTGATGCGACGGTGACTCGAAGTTGCCGGGCACCTGCCAGGCGATGACGCCTCCGGCAGACATCGCCGGCAACCAGCGCTTGATCACGTCCGAATGGTCGGGCACCCACTGCAGTGCCGCATTGGTGACGACGACGTCGACGTCGTCATCCGGCGTCCACGCCGCGATGTCGCCCAGCCGGAACGTCACCGAGCTGCTGAGAAGCTGCGCCTTCTGGATCATTTCGGGTGATGAGTCGATGCCCTCGACGACTGCGTTCGGCCACCGCTGCGCCAGGGTCAGCGTGAGCTCGCCCGGGCCGCAGCCGAGGTCGACGACGTGCCGCGGCTCGGCCGGCGGCCGCACTCGGGTGAGCAGGTCGAAATACGGTCGCGCGCGTTCGCCGGCGTAGTGCCCGTACTGCTCGGGATCCCAGCGCATCGACGCCTCTCCGATCACTCAGTCAATTTCTCTTGACGTCAAAAGACATTACCAGAGAGCCGGTGGTCTCTTGATCTCAAGACAGCTGACTATGATTTCGGCATGGCCGACGAAGTAGACGAGATCGTCGCGGCTTGGCGCCGTGAGCGACCTGATCTCGACGTCGCACCGGCCCAAATTCTTTCGCGCATCAGCCGCCTGGCCGCGTTGCTCGACGAACGGCGTTCGCAGGCTTTCGTCGAGCACGGATTGCAGGCACACGAGTTCGACGTCCTGGCCGCTCTTCGCCGCGCCGGCGACCCGTTCGAACTCACTGCCGGTGAACTCAGCGCCGCTACGTATGTCACCTCGGGAACCATGACGAGCCGGCTCGATCGCCTGGTGGCCCGCAAGCTGGTCGTCCGCCGGCCCGACCCGGTCGACGGCCGGCTGGTCCGGGTGCGACTGACCGTAGCCGGCCGCAAGCGCGTCGACGCGGCCTTCGAGGCGCTACTGGTTTCCGAGCGCGACCTGGTCGGCCGGTTGTCGCTCGGGCGCCGGGAACGATTGGCCGACCTGCTGCGCGAGTTGCTCGAAACGACCGCGCCCTGAGCGTGACTTCCTCGCGGCGTCGGTTGCGGCAGTTACGCTGAGGTCGTCGGCGCCTCGGCCGACGAGCCGCCCATCCCTCTCGGAGACACCATCAGCGCCGAGCACGATGTCAGCAGCCGGGCGGCCGAGTCGTCCGGCCTCGCGGGCACGCCCGAAGCCCC
>JAFAWL010000347.1 GCA_019241805.1 Actinomycetota bacterium | reverse complement strand
ACGCCGAGTGGAGCGAGGCGACCGGGCCTGGGATCGCGTGAATCGGGCACGAGGAAGAAGATTGCGATCACTCCGACAACGACGATCGGCACATTGATCAGGAAGATCGAACCCCACCAGAAGTACTTCAGTAATGCGCCGCCGGCGATCGGGCCGAGGGCAATGGCCATACCGGATGCGCCGGCCCAAATTCCGATTGCCTTGCCGCGCTCGCGTGGTTCAAAAACGTTCTGAATGATCGACAGGGTCTGCGGTTGGACGGCGGCGGCGCCGATGCCCATGAGCGACCGGAAAAGGATCAGCTCGGTCGAACTGTTGGCGAACGAGCACAAGGCCGACGTCGCGCCGAAGGCGAGCATGCCGAACAACAGCACCTTCTTGCGGCCGAGGCGGTCGCCGAGTACGCCGGCCGTGATCAACAGTCCGGCGAAGACGAGGGCGTAGCTGTCGACGGCCCACTGCATCTGACTCTGCGAGGCGCCGAGGTCCGACTGGATGGTCTTCAGCGCGACGTTGAGGATGGTGTTGTCGAGGATCACCACCAGCAGACACACGACAAGAACGGCGAGGATCACCCAGCGCCGATTATGAATCGTCTTCTCGTCCAAGACAGACCTTCTCCGCTCGCATCGGTCGAGCTCCGGCAGCCCCGTCTCGCCATTGCGCTACTCACCCGTATCGGAAATCCATTGAAACACGCGGGCGTAGCGAAATGCAACGCACCGGGCGGCGATACTGACCGACATGTCCACCCCGCCGAGGGCGCCGATCCCGACAGCGCTCACCATTGCGGGCTCCGACTCGGGCGGCGGGGCCGGAGTGCAGGCCGATCTGAAAACCTTCCTCGGCTGCCGGGTGCACGGCATGTCCGCGATCACCGCGGTGACGGTTCAGAACTCGCTCGGCGTCAGCGGGATCTATGAACTTCCACCCGAGGCTGTAGGCGCCCAGATCGAATCGGTTGCCTCGGACATCGGCGTGGGTGCCGCCAAGACCGGCATGCTCGCCTCGGCCGAGATCATGGCCGCCATCACGGGTGCGTTGGACCGGGTCGAGATCGGGCCGCTGGTCGTCGACCCGGTCGCGGCGTCCCAGCACGGCGACCCGCTTCTGCGACCGGACGCCCTGGACGCGCTGCGGGAATTGCTCATCCCGCGAGCCACGTTGATCACGCCCAACCTAGGGGAGATCCGGCTGTTGGTCGGCATAGAGGTCAGCGACCGCTCCGACATGGACGCCGCGGCGGACGCACTGTTGGGACTCGGCTCGACCTGGGTGATCGTCAAGGGCGGCCACCTGCCCACCGGCGATGCCGTCGACCTGCTCACCGACGGAGACCGCCGCGTCGAACTGTCGGCTGCCCGGCATGACAGCGTGCACACGCACGGTTCGGGCGACACGCTCGCCGCCTCGACGTGCGCGGGGCTGGCCCGCGGGCTCGATGTGGTCGAGGCGGTCCGCTTCGGCAAGCGCTACGTCACGGCGGCCGTCGCGGACTCGTACCCCTTGGGCGCAGGGCTCGGTCCCGTCGGTCACTTCTGGCGCGTGCGCGAGCTGTTCTGAACCGCGCGGCCTTCGCCCGCCCCCGACCGGCGGATGTCCGTAGCCGGCGGCGCTGCGATCTCGCGTCACCTGACGGCGTCGAGCCGCGCCCGGATGGCCGCGGCCGCCGCGCCCGGATCCTCAGCCTCGGTGATCGCCCGGACGACGACCACGCGGCGCGCGCCCGCAGCGATCACCTCGTCCAGGCGATCCAGGGACTCGATGCCGCCGATGGCGAACCACGGCCGCCGCGCACGGGGGGCTACGTGCCTCAACAGTCCGAGCCCGGCCGCGGGCCGACCCGGCTTGGTCGGAGTGATCCAGGTGGGGCCGGCGCAGAAGTAGTCGACACCGGCTTCGCCGTCGGCCGCGTCGGACTGGCTGGGTGAGTGGCTCGAACGGCCGATCACCACGTCCTCACCCACGATCCGCCGGGCAATGCCTATGGGCAGATCGTCCTGGCCCAGATGCAGCACCGGCGAACCCGCGGCGAGCGCAACGTCGGCCCGGTCGTTGACGGCGAACAACGCGCCGTGCCGTTCGGCCGCAGTGGCGAAGATCTCCAGCAGCCGCAGCTCATCGAGGGCTTCCAGCCCCTTCTCGCGCAGCTGGACGACGTCGACCCCGGCTGCCAGCACCGCGTCCAGGAACTCCGGCAGATCCCCTTGCCGGGCACGGGAGTCCACGCACAGGTAGAGGCGAGCCTCGGCCAGTGCGGCCCGAGCATCGATCACCGCGGCAGCGTACGCTGACCCGAGCACGGGAGTCCGGAACCAGCCGGGCTGAGAGGGCGAACCAGCCGACCGTCGAACCTGATCCGGGTCATACCGGCGCAAGGGAGCGTAGATGCCAGGCCCCATGACCGCGGACGTCGTCGTCGTGGGCGGCGGTGTGATCGGCCTCGGCATCGCCTGGCGATGCCGGCAACGCGGACTGGACGTCCTCGTCGTCGACCCGGCGCCCGGCTCGGGAGCATCGCGCACCGCGGCCGGCATGCTCACCCCGGTCACAGAGCTCAACTACGACGAGGAAGACCTGTTACGGCTGGGCATCGAATCGGCCCGGCGTTATCCGGCCTTCGTCGACGAACTGCAGCAGGCCACCCGCACTGACCTCAGCTACCGCCGAACCGGCACGGTCGCGGCCGCCTGGGACAGCGCTGACCTGGCCGGCCTCGCCGATCTCAACGCCCTGCACCATCGGCTGGGCCTGAACGCCGAGCTGGTCTCCGGCCGTGAGCTGCGCAGTCTGGAACCGCTGCTCGCGCCCGGACTGCCCGGTGGGCTGTTCGCCGCCGAGGACCACCAGGTCGACAATCGTCGATTGCATCAGGCATTGCTGGCGCTCCAGCCCAAGATCGTTCACCGAGAAGTCACGCAGCTGATCGAGCAGGACGACCGGATCGTCGGTGTCAGCCTTGACGACGGATCATCCGTAGGCGGCGCGACGACCGTACTGGCGGCCGGTGCCTGGTCGGCCCGACTCGATCCGACGATCGGCGTCCGCCCGGTCAAAGGGCAGACGATCCGTCTGCACAGCAGCGAACTGTTCGCGCACGTGATCCGGGCGGCCATCAAAGGATCGAGCGTGTACGTCGCCCAGCGCGCGCACGGCGAGATCGTGGTCGGGGCCTCGAGCGAGGAAGCCGGCTTCGACATGATCGCGCGAACCGGGCCCGTATACGAACTGCTGCGCGACGCGCAGTCGGTGTTGCCCTCGCTGAGCGAAGCCGAATTCGTCGAAGTGAGCACGAGTCTTCGACCCGGCTCGCTCGACAACGCCCCCGTGCTCGGCCGGGCTCCCCGCGACGGTCTCGTGCACGCGAGCGGTCATTACCGCAACGGGATCCTGCTCACCCCCGTCACCGCCGACACGATCGCCGAGCTCGTGGCCACCGGCGTGACTCCCGAGCTGCTCGTCCCCTTCACCGGCCACCGCTTCACCCGAGCCAGCGCATGAAAGTAGTCGTCAACGGCGCCACTCGCGAGGTCGACCAGCAAACGTTGGGCGAGCTGCTCGACGTAATCCTCACGGACACGCGCGGCAGCGCGGCGGCGGTCGACGGCGAGGTCGTGCCCCGCGCCGGCTGGGCCGGTTTCGCCTTACACGAGGGCCAATCCGTCGAAATTCTCACCGCGGTCCAGGGAGGCTGACGTGGACGATCCACTGGTGATCGCGGGCACCGAGCTGAGCTCGCGCCTGATCCTCGGAACCGGTGGCGCGCCGAGCATGCGCGTGATCGACGAGGCGGTCGGGGCATCCGGGACGGCGATGTGCACCGTCGCGATGCGGCGACTGGACGCGACGACCAACGGCTCGATCGTCGAGGTGCTGGACCGGCACGGCGTACGGATCCTGCCCAACACGGCCGGTTGTCGCACGGCCCGCGAAGCGGTGCTCACGGCCGAACTGGCCCGCGAAGCACTGGGCACCGACTGGGTGAAGCTCGAAGTGATCGCCGACGAGCGCACCTTGCTCCCCGATCCGGTCGAACTACTGGACGCCGCTCAACTGCTCGTGGCCAAGGGCTTCCACGTTTTGCCCTATACCAACGACGATCCGGTGCTTTCCCGTCGCCTGCAACAGGCCGGTTGCGTCGCCGTCATGCCGCTGGGCTCGCCGATCGGCAGCGGGCTCGGCATCCAGAACCCGCACAACATCGAATTGATCGTCGCCGAGGCGGCCGTGCCGGTCGTCCTCGACGCCGGCATCGGCACCGCGTCCGACGCGGCGCTGGCGATGGAACTGGGCTGCGCGGCGGTGCTCCTGGCGTCGGCCGTCACGCGCGCGCAGCGACCGGACCAGATGGCCGCCGCCATGGCCGGGGCCGTCACGGCCGGCCGGTTGGCTCGTACCGCCGGGCGAATACCTCGGCGAACACACGCCGAAGCGTCCTCACCGATCGAAGGTATGGCCGTTCTGTGATGAGTAGCGCCGTCGATGCGAACGTCACGATCACACCGGGCGCTGCGCCGACCGAGCCCGGTCGTACGCTCGCCGAACCGCCACCCCGAACCCTCGGCTGGCTCGATCAGGTCGCCCTCTGGGGCAATCTCGGTGTCAGCCTGCTCGGTCCGGCCTACGCCGCGTACGTGCTGGAGCCGAGCGGAGTTCCGGCCATGTCCCTGGTGGCGGCGTTCGTTGCCGTCGTCGTCGGCACCTTGATCGGCACGCTGTTGTTGTCGCTGTCGGCCGTACCCGGTGCCCAGACCGGCCATCCGGCCATGGTGCTGCTGCGCGGCCTGTTCGGCGCGAAACTCTCCTACCTGCCCACAGTGCTGAACCTCGTGCAGTGTCTGGGGTGGGGGGTGTTCGAGCTGGTCGTGATCGCCAACGCGGCCCAGGCATTGCTGCCGTGGCACGTGCATTGGCCCTACGTGGTGGTGGCCGGAGCGCTCACCACGCTGATGGCGCTGCGACCGCTCGGCATGATCCGCTCGCTGCGGCGCTACGCACTGGTGGCCGTCGTCGCCGCCAGTGTGTACTTCCTCGTCGAACTCGGCACCAAGCCGTTGCCGGCGCTTACCCACGGATCGTGGTCAGGCTTCTGGCTGGCCGCCGACTCCGTGCTCGCGGTCTCGGTGTCATGGGTTCCGCTCGCCGCTGACTACACACGCCACTCGAGGTCTGCCCGCGGCGCTTTCACGGGATCCTTCCT
>JAFAWL010000250.1 GCA_019241805.1 Actinomycetota bacterium | reverse complement strand
CTCGCTGCATTCGGCCAAGGGCCTGGAGTGGGATGCGGTCTTCCTCGTCGGTCTGACCGACACCACGATTCCGATCCAGCGCGCTACCACCGAGGCCCAGGTGGCCGAAGAGCGGCGGCTGCTCTACGTCGGCGTCACGCGAGCCCGCGAACAACTTGCGTTGTCGTGGGCGTTGGCCCGCAGCCCTGGGCAGCGTCGGTCTCGTCGCCCGTCCCGGTTTCTCGACGAACTACGCCCTAGCGCTGCTCAATCGGCCCGAGTGCGCGGCCCCGCTCTACGGAAGGGTTCAGCTCCGGCCGCCGAAGACGCAGAATTGTTCGGTCGACTTCGAGTCTGGCGGAAGCGGCAGGCCGACGAGCTCAGCGTCCCGGCCTTCGTCGTCTTCTCCGATCTGACCCTGGTCGCGATCGCCGACGCCAAGCCTGCCTCGCGCGCGGCGCTGTCCCGGGTGACAGGCGTCGGGCCGGCCAAGCTCGGCCGTTACGGCGATCCCGTACTCGCACTGGTCGCCGGCGCCGATCCCACCGAAATACCGCTCGAAACGGCTTGATGAGAGTTGCCGAAACAGCTGCACAGGCATTTGTCATCCAATTCGATTAATTGCGTTGCGGCCTCCTGCTACCGCCGATAACCTGCCCTTACAGAACACACAGCGCGGCCGTGGGGCTCGCGCGCGACGCGAAGGAGGTGGACGTGAAATGAGCTCTCTCATCGCGTCGGCCACCATGCGTCCGTGCCTCTCGTGGCGTCTTGAGCTGGATGCTCGCGCCTCCGTCCCCGGCACCGCTGTAGCTCCGGGCACCGCTGTGGCTCCGGGCACCGGTATGGCTGCGACCACCGGCTCCACGCAGGTCGACTACCGCAAGTCGCAGATCATCCGCGATCGCAACGCCACGTTCGTCGGCACCAAGCACGGCCGCCCGCCTCGAGGAGTACCCCGCTGACCACCGTCAGCGCCGGCACCACTCGAGGCCGCGGCTCCCGAAAGGGAACCGCGGCCTCCTTGTTTTCCGGCGCATCCGCGAGTCCGGTCCACCCACTACCTGTATCCGCCCTCGATTCCAGTCCCTACAACGTGTCGATCTGCACGTCCGGTTGTCGTCAGCACCGACACCGACCAGACAAGAAGGAGGTGACCCGACGTGTTGAGCACCATCGACATTGCGCACGACCTGTTCGCGGTGCCCGCTCTCGTGGAGGATCTCGATCCGATTTCACGGCGCAGCCCCGGCGACCTGCCCTGCCAGGTCGAGGACGCTGAGCTCTGGTTCGCCGATACCCCCGGCGAGCTCGAGCGGGCCAAGGCGTTCTGCGAGACCTGCCCGGCCCGCCTCGCGTGCCTGTCCGGCGCTCTCGAGCGTCGGGAGCCGTGGGGTGTGTGGGGCGGCGAGATCTTCGAGCGTGGCTCGATCATCGCCCGCAAGCGCCCGCGTGGACGTCCGCGAAAGAACGACCGCGAGGTCGCCGCATGACCGCGGCGCTCACCTGCTCGCGCGCCGGCCGTCGAACCCGACGAACCGGAGCCGGCCGTCAGCGCTCACTGATACGCGGGCACTCGTCGCTGCGAGGGCCGCGCGTACCCAGCCACACCGTCCACCAGACCACCGATATCACCAGGAGTTCAGAGATGTTCACTATGCACGAAGCACTCGCGCGCGTCCGAATGCCCGAGCCTGCTCCCTCGGAGCAGGCGGCTCGTCAGGAACGGGTCATGCGCCACATGATGGCGGCCCGTCGCTGGCATCGGGTGGAGCGGCTGGCCCAACGGGCCGGCGCCCGGCACGAGCGGGCTCTCGAATCCGCTGAATAGCAGTCCGAGGCACGCAGCAGATGCGTACAAGCGAGTACTAAACAGGCGTCACCACAGCGCGGTCGCTGGACTATTTCCGGCGACCGCGCTGTCATGTTCTGTCATGAACGATGCGGTCGGCGTCGAGTGCGTCATGTGCCACCGACGATCCGACCCAGAGCGGGACGGCGTGCCTCCGCTGACCTGGTTGGCCGATATCGCCGAAGGGATGGAGGGCTCGTACACGCGGTACGTGTGCGACGCCTGCACGCGCAAGTACGTCCGGGCGATCGAGGCGAAGCTCGACCAGAACTGGTGGTGACCGTCGAACGTACACACCGGCGCAACTCGCGGTCACCTGTGCGCGGCACCGTCGGATGTCGGCCCCGAGTGGGATCATCGGGGGGTGCCGCTCTATCGCGATGACGCCGTCGTCCTGCGGGTGCACAAGCTCGGCGAAGCCGATCGCATCATCACGATGCTCACCCGGCGCCACGGCCGCGTCCGCGCCGTCGGCAAGGGGGTTCGTCGGACGACGTCTCGCTTCGGCGCACGATTAGAGCCAGGTAGCCACATCGACGTCCAGCTGCACAGCCGGCACGATCCCGAGCAGCCGCCCGTCGGTGCGCGCGGGCTCGACATCGTCACGCAAACCGAGTCATTGGGCAGCTACGGCGCGCAGCTGGCCGGTGACTACGCCCGCTGGACCATCGTCTCGGTCATCTGCGAGACAGCCGAGCGGCTCACCGAGGAGGGTGAGCCGTCGCTGCGGCTGTATCTGCTGGTCGTCGGGGCACTTCGGGCGCTGGTCGAGCGACAGCACGATCCCCAGCTGATCCTGGACGCGTTTCTGATCCGGTCCATGTCGGCGGCGGGTTGGGAGCCGGCGTTGACCGAGTGCGCCAAATGCGACGCTCCGGGTCCCCACGCGGCCTTCCACGTCGGTGCCGGCGGAGCTGTCTGCGAGTCATGCCGCCCGCCCGGGTCGGCCCGGCCACAACGGGCCACCGTGCAGCTGATGCGCGACCTGCTCGACGCGAACTGGACCTCGGCCGACACGAGCGAACCGGGCCCACGCCGTGAGGCCAGCGGCCTGCTGGCCGCCCATCTGCAATGGCACCTCGAACGGGGGCTGCGAGCGCTGCCGCTGGTCGACCGCGCCGCTGCTGTTACGGCGGGCTCGCCGGATTTGCCCGCCGTCGCCCCGTGACGGTCGGCTGAGCAACGCGCCGCGAGCGGTCAGCTCGTACAGCGCGGCCCAGTACGGTAGCCGGAATGAGCTCGACGGCAGACCCCGTCCGGCCTGACGTGAACAGCACGTGGCCGGCGATTCCGCCGCACCCGAGCGGGGCACGAGCACCCGAGATACCGGCTGGTTTGGTGCCGCGGCATGTCGCAGTGGTCATGGACGGCAACGGTCGGTGGGCCAAGAACCAGGGCCGACCACGCACCGACGGCCATCGTGCCGGCGAGGCCAGCCTGATGGACGTCCTTTACGGCGCGATGGAATTGGGCATCGGCACGGTCTCGGCCTACGCCTTCTCGACCGAGAACTGGCGGCGCACGCCGGAAGAGGTCCGCTTCCTCATGGGCTTCAACAAGGACGTGATCCGTCGGCGTCGCGACGAGTTGGCCGCCCTCGGCGTGCGGATCCGGTGGGCCGGCCGTCGGCCGCGCCTGTGGCGTTCGGTGATCGATCAGCTTGAGGATGCCGAGCGGTACACGGCGGACAACGACCGGCTGACGTTGCAGTTCTGTGTGAACTACGGTGGCCGGGCCGAGATCGTCGACGCGACCCGCTCGATCGCTCGCGAGGTAGCGGCCGGCCGGTTGAATCCCGCCAAGATCGACGAGCGGACGATCGCGGCGCACCTCTATCACGCCGATCTGCCCGATGTGGACCTGTTCATCCGGGTCTCCGGTGAGCAGCGAACGTCCAACTTCTTGTTGTGGCAGTCGGCTTACGCGGAACTGCTGTTCGTCGACACGCTCTGGCCCGAATTCGATCGCCGGCATTTGTGGCGAGCGTGCCTCAGCTACGCCTCGCGGGATCGGCGCTTCGGCGCGGCCGGGCCCGTGGCCGGTGTCTCGACCGATCGAGTCCAGCGGTGATCTCCGTCCTGCGCTTCGGCGTCGAGCGCACCGACGAGGCCGAGTTCCTCGATCGGGTCGAGGTGGCGATCAATGCCCTCTCCGGTTGCCGTGGCTACCTGCGCGCTCGGGCCGGACGCTCGACCGACGATCCGGCCCGGTGGGTGTTCGTCAGCGAATGGCGGGATATCGGCTCGTATCGCCGGGCCCTGGGCTCGTACGCGGTCAAGCTGCACGCCACCGAACTGTTCGCGTCGGCCGAATCGGGCGAGAGCGCCTTCGAAGAGCTGATCGACCGACCGAACGACGGGCCGGTCGAGACGCACCGAAGCGATCTCAGCGACGAGTCGCGCGCGGCCTCGCCGAGCGCGCCTTTCCCGCCGCTCTCGCCGCCGGCGAGCCCGTCGTGACCGGCCTCGACCTTGAAAACGGTCCCGCGCCCGGCGGCATCGAACGACCGGCGGTTGGGACCCGCTTAAATTGGTTGGCAGGCCGCGTCCTGATGCTCGTGCGCACGAGCGCCGGCCGCCTACACCCGGCCCCGAGCGTGATGCCCTGGATTCGGCTGGCCGCGATCGGGATCTGGGTCGAGGCGTTCGCGTTCTGCTACTGGCGCTACGGACTGCCGGTCGACCGGGAAGCCCTCATGATCTGGATCAGCACCCTGCTGATCGCGGCCAGCATCGGTCGTCGGCCGCTACGGACGGTTGTCCTGGACTGGCTGCCCTTCGCGCTGGTGCTGCTGCTCTATGACTACGTGCGCGGGGCGTCCCAGCACCTGGGCGGCCGCACGATATGGACACCGCAGATTGATTTCGATCGTTGGCTCTTCTTCGGGAACGAGCCGACCGTGTGGCTGCAGCAGCAACTGAAGGCACAGGATCCGCGCTGGTGGGACGTGGTCGTCAGCGCGACCTACATGTCCTTCTTCCTGCTGCCCTATGTCGTCGCCGGAATCTTCTGGCTGCGCTCGCGCCAGGAGTTCCGCCGCTGGGCCGGCCGGTTCGTCGTGATGTCGTTCCTTGGTCTGATCGGGTTCATCGCCGTTCCGGCCGCGCCCCCTTGGGCCGCAGCGCGGTGTCTGGCCGCTCAAGTCGCCGCCCACCCGTCCGATCCGGGTTGCATCAACACCTCGCCGGAGTTCGTGCCCGATGGTGGGCTGCTGGGCCACTACACACCCCGGTTCCCGGGCGCGACGGATTACGTCGAGCGAATCTCCGGGCGTGGCTTCGACAAGCTCCACCTGACGATCGCGCAGGCTCTGCTGGACAAAGGGCAGGCCACCGTCGATCTGGTCGCCGCTGTTCCCTCACTGCACGCTGGCATCACGATGTTGTTCGTCATGTTCATGTGGCGCCGCTGTCGCTGGATGTGGCGCGGGCTGCTGCTCGTCTACGCGCTGCTGATGGCGTTCGCGCTGGTGTATTCGGCCGAGCACTACGTGTTCGATGTGATTTGTGGATGGCTGCTCGCCGGACTGGTCACGATCACCTTCGGGCGGTTCGAGCGTCGACGATCTCGGCTGTCCCAGGCCGATAGGCTGACAGAGCCGACACCCGCACCGATGGAGAACCTGTGCCCGCCGACCGAAACGACGCCGTCGTCAGCCTGAGCAAGCAACGCGGTTTCGTCTACCCGTCAAGCGAGATCTACGGCGGCACGCGCAGTGCCTGGGACTACGGACCCCTGGGCGTCGAGCTGAAGGAGAACGTCCGGCGTCAATGGTGGCGGTCGATGGTGACCGGTCGCGACGACGTCGTCGGGCTCGACTCGGCTGTGATCCTGGCTCGGGCCGTGTGGGAGGCCTCGGGGCACGTGGCCACGTTCAGCGATCCCTTGGTCGAGTGCACCACCTGTCACCATCGCTTTCGCGAGGATCATCTGATCGAAGAGTTCGAGGCCCGCAAGGCTCGCGCCCCCGAAGGCGGCCTGGCCGAGGTCAGCTGCCCGCACTGCGGTACTCGAGGGCAGTGGACCGAACCCCGCCAGTTCTCGGGGCTGCTCAAGACGTTCTTGGGCCCGGTCGATGACGACGAGGCATTGCACTATTTGCGGCCGGAGACGGCGCAGGGCATTTTTTTGAATTTCCTCAACGTCTTGCAGTCGTCGCGGAAGAAGCCGCCGTTCGGAATCGCCCAGACCGGCAAAAGCTTCCGCAACGAGATCACGCCGGGAAATTTCATCTTCCGCACGCGCGAGTTCGAGCAGATGGAGATGGAGTACTTCGTCGAGCCCGGCACCGATGAGCAGTGGCACGAATACTGGTTGCAGGAACGGTGGAATTGGTATGTCGATCTGGGCATCGATCCTGCCGATCTGCGCTTCTTCGAACATCCGAAGGAGAAGCTTTCGCACTACGCGAAGCGAACGGTCGACATCGAGTACCGGTTCCGCTTCGGCGGCAGCGAATTCGCCGAACTGGAAGGCATCGCCAATCGCACCGATTTCGACCTGAGCACCCACTCGCAGCACTCCGGGGCCAACCTCACCTATCTCGATCCCGCGACCAACACCCGGTACACCCCCTATGTGATCGAGCCGGCGGCTGGGCTTACCCGGGCGGTGCTCGCGTTCCTGCTCAACGCCTATAGCGAGGACGAGGCGCCCAACGCCAAGGGCGAACCGGAGAAGCGGACCGTGCTGCGCTTCGACCACCGTCTGGCGCCGGTCAAGGCGGCTGTGTTGCCGCTGTCTCGCAACGCGGATTTGTCGCCGGTCGCCCGTGATCTGGCCGCGCAGCTGCGCCGACACTGGAACATCGAGTTCGACGACGCCCAGGGAATCGGGCGCCGATATCGGCGTCAGGACGAAATCGGAACGCCATTCTGTGTCACGATCGATTTCGACTCGCTCGACGATCGCGCCGCGACCGTGCGGGAGCGGGACACCATGAAGCAGGAGCGCGTCGCGCTCGACCAGATCGAGAGCTATCTGGCCGCTCGACTCGTCGGGGCGTGATGGCGGCGCCTCGGGAAGGACAGAACCGATGAGCTACCCCGGCGGCGGCGCCCCCGACGAGCCGAACCAGGGGCAACCCGGCTCACATCAACCCGGCCAGCCGGAAAGCGGCCAGCCCGGCGCAGGTGGGCCGGGTTACGGTCAGCCGGGCGGGCCCGTCTACAACCCGCCGACTCAGCCGTTGCCGCCGGCCGCGCCTACAACGCCGCCCTCCTACGGGCAGCCGGCTTACGGTCAGCCTTCTTTCGGGCAGTCGAACTACGCGCAGCCCGGTTATGGCCAGCCCGGTTATGGCCAGCCCGGTTATGGCCAGCCCGGTTATGGCCAGCCCGGTTA
>JAFAWL010000373.1 GCA_019241805.1 Actinomycetota bacterium | reverse complement strand
GGACTGATGAGCGGCGCGACTCCCAGCAGACGTTGAAGTTCGCTTTCGACCGCTGCGTCGACGTCAGGAAGATAACCGGCGCGGTCCAGGTGGATCCCGGCGAACCCGGCGCTGGCAAGTTCGGCCACCATGCGCGGCGCCGGCGCGGCGGCGACGGCCTGCGGCCAATCGGCCAGCGGCCGACCCTTCATTCCGCCGTAACTCCAGCGCAGATCGGTCGAGTGCAGATAGGGACGGAAAGGGTCCGAGTCCTGCATGCCGAGGACGGGCGCCGACTCCGGGAAGGGCATGTACGGCAGTTGGAAAATCATGGAGCCGCTGGGGACCGTCCGCTGGATCGCGTCGACGTAGGTTTGGTCGCTGGCCCATTCGGCCTCGATCTGATTGGTGTGGGCCGGCGCGATCGGCGGAATTTGGTCGAACAGGCCGAGAGCGATCAGCAGGAGGCCGCCGCCGGCTGCCGCCAGCACCACGCCAGAATTCGAGCGCCGTCCGATTCGAGTGCGCCGCAAACCGATGAGTGCTCGATCCAGAATGAGAGCGACCGAGGCCAGCGAGAACAGGGCGAGAAAGACAACGATCCGGTTCCACGATCGGACCGAGTCCGACACGGTGATCGCGAACAAGACCGAGATTCCGCCGACCATGCCGACCAGGAATCCGAACAGCGCGAGCACGGCCAGTCGCTGCTGGGTGGCCCAGAACTCCGGATGGCGCGAGATCCGCGATTTGACCGCGTCGATCGGGCGAAGGAGTACGACGATGAGCAGGAAGAGGAAGCCGATCGACGCAACGATGCCCAAAACCGGTTCCTCGGACGGCAACGGGAATGACGTGTCATATTCGGAGCGAATGTTGGCCAGTGCGTGGATACGCTCCCAGGGCACAGGCAGCAGCAACTGGCTCAACTTGATTGCGTAGTACTCGCTGCCCTCGACATTTCGACTGACCGCGATCAAGTTCGCGGGCTGGCCGTGCTGATAAAGCAGGTCAGGGGCAAGGTTGAGCAGCATGACGACGATGAGTACAGCCATCGCCACGACGGCACCGCCGACCGCCCGCAGTTGTCGGCGAGCGACCAGCGCACCCACTGCGGCCACGGTCAGGAAGAACAACGTGAATACGGAGTAGTAGCTCGATGCCGTGCCCATCAACGCAAGGATGAGAACGGTCCACACAGTCCGACCCGTCACCCAGGTCAGCGGGTTGTAGGCCCGTCCATCGCGCCGACCCCACAAGGGCCGCCCTGCCAACACCAAGTAGATCAAGCCGGCCGCCAGCGGCACGGGGTAGTACGCGGCGAGATAAAGGTGGGCCTCGTTACGAATGAAGTGATACGGCGCGAAGGCGTAGAGAATTCCCGCGATCGCGGCGGCCGCTCGGCTGCCACCGAGCAGGCGAACGAACCAGGCGCCGGCGATCGCGGCGAGCGGGAATGTAAGCAGGTAGTAGATGTTGAGCGTGGCGACCCAGTTGTCGGTGAACAACGCGAAGACGCGCGCCACCATGAGGTGCAGATTGTCGGCCTGCGGAAAGTCGTGGTAGTGCTGGCCCCACGGTGCCCCCAGCCGTGGGTTGAATTCGTACCATCCGGTCTCGAACACGGTCTTGAAGGAGGCCTCGGTCGACAGCGCATCGCCCGAGTAGGTGAGCGGTATGGACCATGAATGGCCGATGAGTCCGATCGCCTTGAGGGCCAACAACGTCGTCACGACACCAAGGCCGAGGTAGTAGCCGGACGCCGCCCAAAGGGCCGCCGGAAATGCGACGAGCGCGCGGCGCCGGGGCCGGCCGGCCTCCGAGCGGGCGACTTCGGGAGCGTCGAACTCCCTCCCGGTTGCCACGGCGGCGCGGGCGTGCCGCGCGCTCAGGTCATCAGAATCTGAGCCGACGGATGGCTCGCCGGCCGCGGTGGGCACTTCGTCGCCGACGAGGTCGCCCCGGGTCGGGTCAGGCGGCATTCGAGATCCGCTTGCGCCAAACGAAATAGGCGGCTCGTCGCGCCCAGGCCGTGCGATGGGCGCGCAGCGTGCCGAAGAATTCGTCCCGGGACGAGATCACCGTGGGCAGGTCGGCGCGGAACTCCCGGTGCACGCCGGCGGCCTGGGAACCCTGCTCCCGGGCCAGATGCACGCTCCACTGGGTGGAGCTGATCCGAAACGCCGCCAGGGTCTCGTCGAGCGCGATCAGATCGGAGGATTCCAGAGCGCGCATGTAGGTGTATTGGTCGATGAGGAACGGGTACGTCGGCTGCCAGCCGCCGACCTTGCGAAGGACATCGGCGCGAAGCAGTACGCACATCGGCTCACCGAGCAGATTGGTACCCGCGCGAACGATCGCCCGGATCGCATCCCGTCCGGGCACCAGACCGCGAAGCGGCCCCAGGCCCCGTCCGGCCAGCAGGATCCGGTCAACGACGTCCACCAGGTCACGGCGCACGACCGAGACGCCGGCCTCGGCGTTGCCGTCCAAAGACGCGACCTGACGGGCCAGGCAGTCGCGATACAGCAGATCGTCACCGCAGACGAGCTTCACGTAGTCGCCGCGCGCCTGGTCGGTCACGAAATTCCAGTTGCGCGCCGCACCTCCGCCGGTAGGGATCTGATGCAGTCGGACCCGGGAGTCATTCGCGAACGGCTGCAGCAGATCCCACGAGCCATCGGTCGAGCTGTGATCGGAGACGATCAACTCGAAGTCGCCGAAGCTCTGTTCCAGTATGGAGGTCATCGTCCGCTCGATGAAGCGAGCGTTCTGATAGCACGGCAAAACGACCGAAACCCGGGGAGTCAGTGTCACGAGGCGGCCCGCAGTCGACGGAAGGAGAAGTGTTTATGGGCGAGATACGTCCCGGTCGTGACGACGGCCAGCACGATCAGCTGGGCCAGCACCACATGCAGGTGGCCGACTTCCACCAACAGCGGCAGGAGCGCCGCGTTGACCGCCAGCGCACCCAGGTTGACCGACTCGAACCGGAGCAGATCGACGATGAGATTGCCTTTGACGCGGAAGACGAACAGTCGATACAGGGTAAAGGCTTCGAGCACGCCGAGAAGGTGGGTGATGAGCAGGACCACCATGTAGAACACGTGATGGCCGATCGTGTATTCGAGCACCGCGAATACCAAGAACGCGAAGGCCGTGTTGATTCCGCCGATCACGACGAAGCGCAGGCGCTCGTCGTGCAGCAATTTCCGGAGGCGACCAACCATCGACGGCGGAGGCGCGTCGCCCGTCGACACGTCAGCTCCCATCTGCAATGGCACGAGCCCAGGATCGCATAGTCCGGCTCGCGCCCCACTCTACGACGTGCGGATCTTCGGCAGCGCCGCGACGAGGGCCTCGCGCCACGGGCGCAGGGGGCGCAGTCCGGCCGCGCGCCAGGAGCGATTCGACAGCACCGAGTACGCCGGCCGCGGAGCCGGGCGGGGGAATTTCGCCGTCGTGGTCGGGTGCACCCGGTCCGGGTCCGCGCCGAGTTCCTCGAAGATCGCCCGCGTGAACCCGAACCAGGACGTCGAACCGTCGTTGGTGCAGTGATAGATCCCGGCCGGTGCGCCCGAATCGCCCAACTCGATCAGCGCGCCGGCCAGGTCGGACGACCAGGTGGGCGCCCCGACCTGGTCGTCGACCACGTCGACGGTCTCGCGCTCGGCCTCGAGCCGCATCATCGTTTTGACGAAGTTCGACCCGACCGCTCCGTACACCCAGGCCGTGCGCACGATGTAGGAAGCGTTCGGCAGCACTTCACGCACCGCCCGCTCCCCGTCGAGCTTGGTCCGACCGTAGACGGACTTCGGCGCCGGAAGATCGTCGACGTCGTAGGGCGCGGAGGCATCTCCGGCGAACACGTAGTCGGTCGACACGTGAATCAGGCGCGCGCCCGTGTCCGCGGCCGCCGTGGCCAGGGCCGCCGGGCCCACGGCGTTCACGGCGTAAGCGGCCGGCTCGTCCGTCTCGGCGGCATCGACGGCGGTGTAGGCGGCGGCGTTGATGATCACGTCCGGGCGGGCGTCGGCGACCGCGGCGGCAACTGCGCGCAGGTCGCTGATGTCGAGATCGGCCCGGCCCAATGCCGTCACGCTGCACCCGTGCTGCGCTAGCGCGGCGCAGACGTCTTGGCCCAGTTGTCCCCGGGCGCCGGTGACCAGCCAGCGGCGCGGCGCCGCGCCCGTCATTGACCCGCTTCGGCGTAGCGCGCCTCGACCGCCGCCTTGGCCGGCCGCCACCAGCTTTCGTTGTCTCGATACCAGTCGATCGTCTGGGCGAGACCGGCGCGGATGTCGGTGTAGCGCGGACGCCAGCCGAGCTCCTCGCGCAACTTGCTCGAGTCGATCGCATAGCGCAGGTCGTGGCCGGCCCGGTCGGTGACGTGGTCGAACCAGTCCGCCGGCCGTCCGGACAGTTCGAGGATCAGCCCGACGATCGTGAGGTTGTCGCGCTCCCCGTCCGCGCCGATCAAGTATGTCTCGCTCGTGCGGCCCTTCTCGATGATCGTCCAGACGGCGTCGTTGTGGTCGTCGACGTGTATCCAGTCGCGGACGTTGCGCCCGGCGCCGTAGAGCTTCGGACGGATATCGCTGAGGACGTTGGTGATCTGCCGCGGAATGAACTTCTCGATGTGCTGGTACGGGCCGTAGTTGTTCGAGCAGTTCGAGATCGTCGCGTCGACACCGAAGGAACGCACCCAGGCCCGCACGAGCAGATCCGAGCCCGCCTTGGTCGAGCTGTAGGGGCTGGACGGGTTGTAGGGGGTGCTCGTGGTGAACCGGGCCGGATCGTCGAGTTCGAGGTCGCCGTACACCTCGTCGGTCGAGATGTGGTGCAGGCGCCGGCCGTGGCGGCGAACCGCTTCGAGGATCGTGTACGTCCCGACCAGATTGGTCCGAACGAAGGGCTCCGGATTGCGGAGCGAAACGTCGTTGTGGGACTCGGCCGCGAAATGGACGACGACGTCATTCTCGCCGACCAACCGATCGACGGTCTCGGCGTCGGCCACGTCACCCCGCACGAACGTGATGCGCTCGGCCACCGACGAAAGATTGTCGGCGTTGCCCGCGTAGGTGAGTGCGTCGAGAACCGTCACCTCGACGTCGGGCCGGGTCTCGATCGTGCGCAATACGAAGTTGGTGCCGATGAAGCCGGCACCGCCGGTGACCAGAACGCGCATGCGGGTGAGTATTTCAGCCCGGTGGGTTCCGGCGCGCGCCGAGACACTTGCGCCGGTCCGGGGGCGGCGCGAGTGGCCGACGCGCTTACGCATCCGGCCTGAGAATCGGCCAGCCGATGCGCCGGATGAACGTATGCGGCCGGTAGCGTGGAACGGATGTCTGACTGGGGCGGACCGGACGACGAGCAGCGGCGCAACATCGACCCGCGCGCTCCCCTGCCCCCTGGCCTCGACCCGCGCGGCCGGATGGCGGCGCACGCGGCCGCTCGCCAACGGGTCCGCGACGCGCGGCAGGCCAAAGCCGAGGCGAGCGCGCAGGCCGATCAGCGACTCGGTCGTGCGACGAGCACCGCTCTGGTGTTGCCGCGCAATCAGGTCGTGCGGGATCGACTCACCATCGGAACGCGTGTGGTGGCGGCGCTGGCGTCACTGGCCGTGCTCATCGGGTCATTCTGGGTGTGGTCGACGTGGCGCCAGTTCAAAGCCGACATCCCGCACGGCGCGGCGATCGCGCCTTCGGACAATCCGACGAAGGACATCGACGGCAAGGACCAGAACATCTTGCTGCTCGGCAACGACAGCCGGGCCGGAGCCACTGCGGCCGAGCTGCAGGCGCTGGGCACGCAGGACGACGGTGGCAGCGCCAACACCGACACGATGATGCTCATGCACATACCGGCCAACGGGTCGAAGGCATCCGTGATCTCGTTTCCCCGCGATTCCTACGTGGCCATTCCCGGTCACGGGATGGACAAGCTGAACGCGGCGTTCCCGGACGGATACAACGCGGCCAGGGGCGCCGGGCAGACCGAGGTCCAGGCCGAGAGTTCGGGCATCACTCTTCTGGCGGGAACCCTCAGTCAACTGACCGGATTGCACATCGACCACTACGTGATGATCAACCTGCTCGGCTTCTACCGGATCAGCAATGCCATCGGCGGCGTCCCCGTGTTGTTGTGCCAGGCGCAGAAGGAGGCCAACTCGGGCATCAACCTGCCGGCCGGTCTGTCGACGATCTCGGGCACGCAGGCGCTGGCATTCGTCCGCCAGCGGTACGGATTCGCGGACGGTCTCGGTGACCTGGACCGCATCAAGCGGCAGCAGTACTTCCTCACGCAGGTATTCCACAGCCTCACCTCCTCCGGCGTGCTGCTCAATCCGCTCAAGATAAAGCGATTGCTCGACGCCGTGAGTTCATCGCTGCTCACCGATCCGAGCATCGACATCCTCGGGTTGGCGGCCGACTTCCAGCAGATGTCGGCCGGGAACCTCACATTCCAGACCGTTCCGACCGACGGCTTCGCGAACGAGTCGGTCGGCAGCGTCGTCGTGGTTCATCCCGCCGACGTGCAGGCGTTCGCGCAGCAACTGGTCGGCGGCAGTACGTCGAGCGCGGCCAGCGCGACCCCGCTGGCCGGAGCCAAGACGGTAGCTCCAAGTTCGGTGACCGTCGACGTCCTGAACGGTTCGAATGAGAACGGCACGGCGTCCCGCAACGCCGACACCCTGCGGCAACTAGGTTTCACGATCGGAAAGACCGGAAACTCCTCGACGGTGGACGCGACGACCATCAATTACCCGGCCGGCCTGGAGGATCAGGCCAAGACCTTGCTCGCGGCCATTCCGTCGGCCAAGGTTCAGGCGACCAGTTCGGTCTCGCGGGTGACCCTGGTCCTCGGCACCGACAACATGCAGGTCGGCGGTTCATCCCCGGCCCCGTCCTCCGGCTCCGCCGTCAGCGCCACGCCCACTGCCAGCGCGAGCAAGGCCGCGGGTCCGGCCACCGGCGTCCCGGGCGCGGCGAACCAGCCCGGCTGTATCAATTGAGTTCGCCGGAGAAGCTGTTCGACGAGCGGGTCGCGAGCGATCCGACCGGACCGCTGATTACGTACTACGACGACGCGAGCGGTGAACGCTCCGAGTTGTCGGCGAAGTCGCTGGCCAACTGGGTGACCAAGACCCATTACCTCCTGGTTGATGCACTCGGCCTCGGAGCGGGCGACGTCGCCGCCGTCGCCCTACCGGCGCACTGGATCACCGTTCCCGTCCTGCTCGGGGCGTGGAGCGCGGGCTTGACGGTCAGTGACACCGAGCCTGCCGATGTGGCCTTCGTGACGCCGACGACGGCCGCGCGGGTGGCCACCGTGACCGACGTGTACGCGATCGCCCCCGACGCCACCGCCGGCGGACTGGGCACCGACGCACCGGTTGGCCTCGAGGACTATGTGCTCTCCGTCCGTCCCCAACCGGATGTATGGGCGACGGTGCGCTTCGGTGCCGACGCCGACGCGGCCGCGATCCGGTCGAGCGACGGTTCCACGATCAGCCGAGCTGAGCTGGTCGACGCGGCCCGGGTACGTGCTGGCGACCGGGGCCTGTCGTGGGGCGCCCGGGTGTTCGCGCCGCGGCCCTGGCTCACACCGACGGACTGGATCGACGGGCTCTTGGCCCCACTGGCGGTCGGTGCCTCCATCGTGCTGGTGGCCAACGAGGATCTCGACCGCCGGGCGCGCCGGCTCGAACAGGAGCGCGTCACCCTCGTACTCGACTGAGCATTTTTCGCGTCGGCGGGTAGAAGATTTCAGTAGTGTCGGCGCCGGGGCGGAACTCGCTCGAGCCCGGGAGGCAGGGTGGACAAGACGTATGCGTCGGCCGGTGACGCGGTAGCCGACGTCGGTGACGGCGCGACCCTGGCCGTCGGGGGCTTCGGACTGTGCGGCGTACCGATCGTGCTGATCCAGGCCCTGCTGGAGCGCGGATCGACGAACCTGCAGACGGTGTCCAACAACTGCGGCGTGGACGGCGCCGGCCTGGGACTGCTGCTGGAAGCCGGTCGGATCAGCCGCACCATCGGTTCCTACGTCGGCGAGAACCGGGAGTTCGCCCGGCAGTACCTCGGCGGTGAGCTCGAAGTAGAGCTCACCCCTCAGGGCACCTTGGCCGAACGGCTGCGAGCCGGTGGCGCCGGGATCCCGGCGTTCTACACGCTGGCGGGAGTCGGGACGCTCATCGCGGACGGCGGGCTGCCCTGGCGTTACGACCAGAGCGGCAACGTGGCCGTCGCCTCGCCGCCGAAAGAGGTCCGAGTGTTCGGTGGACAGGAGTACGTGTTGGAAGAGGGCATCGTCACCGACTTCGCGCTGGTCCGAGCTGCCAAAGGCGACCGACACGGAAACCTGATCTACGACGCCTCGGCCCGCAACTTCAACCCGCTGTGCGCGACCGCCGGACGGGTAACGATCGCCGAGGTTGAACAGCTGGTCGAGCCCGGTGAACTCGATCCCGAGCAGGTGCACACCCCGGGCGTCTTCGTGCAGCGGATCATCGAGGTCGGCGAGGGCGGCAAACAGATCGAACGGCGAACCGTACGCGCGCGCGCCGAGCAGAGCTCGCGATGACCCTGAGTCGTGAAGAGCTGGCGGCCCGCGTCGCCGCGGAGCTCTCGGACGGTCAATACGTGAATCTGGGCATCGGCCTTCCGACCCTGGTGCCGAACTACGTGCCCTCGGACGTGCACGTCGTCCTCCAGTCGGAGAACGGGATTCTGGGGGTCGGGCCGTACCCGTACGAGGACGAAGTGGACCCCGATCTGATCAATGCCGGCAAGGAGACGGTGACGGTGTTGCGCGGGGCGTCGTTCTTCGATTCCGCTTCGTCGTTCGGGATGATCCGCGGCGGTCATATCGACGTGGCGGTCCTGGGCGCCATGCAGGTGTCGGTCAACGGCGACCTCGCCAACTGGACCATCCCCGGCAAGATGATCAGGGGCATGGGCGGTGCGATGGATCTGGTGCACGGCGCCAAGCAGGTGATCGTGATGATGGAGCATTCGGCCAAGGACGGGTCACCGAAGATCGTGAACCAGTGCAGCCTGCCGCTGACCGGTAAGCAGTGCGTGCGGCGGATCGTCACCGACCTCGCGCTGATCGACGTGACCGGCGACGGCCTGGTGCTGCGCGAAGTCGCCCCCGGCGTGGAGGTGTCACGCGTCCGTTCGGTGACCGAACCGGTGCTGATCGAGGCACCCGACATCCGCGAGATGGCGGTCTGAGGCCCCGGTTCCCATCCGTTCATCGGGACACGACATGATCACGCCATGCGCGCATTGACGGTGACCCCGGGTGTCAAGGACTCGCTGGAGCTGAAAGACATTTCCGAACCGCCGGAGGCGGAGGGAGACGTTCTCGTCGACGGACTGGCCATCGGCCTGTGCGGAACAGACGCCGAAATCGTCTCCGCTCAGTACGGCACCGCCCCCGAGGGCGACGACTATCTCGTGCTCGGCCACGAAAACCTCGGCGTCGTGCGCGAGGCTCCGCCCGACAGCGGCTTCACGGCCGGCGATCACGTCGTGGGCATCGTGCGCCGCCCCGACCCGGTGCCCTGCCCCGCTTGCGCGGTCGGCGAGTGGGACATGTGCCGCAACGGACAATACGTCGAGCACGGAATCAAGGGCCTGCACGGCTTCGGGCGTGAGCAATGGCGCACTCCGGCCGACGCGATCGTCAAACTCGACGCGGCCATCGGCGAGCTGGGTGTTCTGCTCGAGCCGACCACGATCGTGGCCAAGGCCTGGGAGCAAGTGGAAAGGATCGGCGCCCGCGCCTACTGGGGACCGAAGGTGGCGGCGATCACCGGTGCCGGGCCGGTGGGCTTGTTGGCCGCGCTGCTCTCGGTACAGCACGGCTACGAAACCCACGTGTTCGATCTTGTTACCGACGGCCCCAAACCCGGCCTGGTGACCGATCTCGGCGCGAACTACCATTCCGATCCGCTACCGAAGTCGGGGTTGCGGCCGGACGTGATCATCGAGTGCACCGGGGTGAGCAAGGTGGTGCTCGACGTGCTCACCGAATCGGTGTCCGACGGCATCGTCTGCCTCACCGGGGTCTCGGACGTCGGCCGGATCGAACAGGTCGACATCGGCGGGCTGAACCGTAACGCCGTGCTGCAGAACGGCGTCATGTTCGGCACCGTGAACGCCAACAAGCGCCATTACGACCTCGGCGTGCAGGCGCTGGCCGCCGCGGATCCGAGTTGGCTCGGTCGTCTGATCACGCGTCGGCTGCCCTTGGACAAGTTCGCGGACGGCTTCGCCCGGACGCCCGAGGACGTCAAGGTGGTCCTGGACCTCACTCGCTGAGCGCACCGGCTCGGACACGATCGGGTGGGCCACGTATCAGTCGGGCTGGGGCACCCTCCTGCCAGACGAGATCGTCCGAGGGGGAAACGATGACCGCGTCACTGCTCGTCCACCAGACCACTGTCGTTCACCAGACGCCTGTCGTTCACCAGACGCCTGTCGTTCTGATGCCCGCCCTGAGCCCACGCGAACGGGACGTGCTCGCCCTCGTCGCCGACGGCTATTCCACTCGCGAGGTCGCCCGGCGGCTGTGCTACTCGGAGCGCACGATCAAGAACGTGCTCCAGGACGTCACCAGCCGGCTCGACCTGCGCAATCGCACTCAGGCGGTGGCCTACGCGGTGCGCTCCGGGTGGATCTGAATCATCACGCGCCTTGGCTTAAGACTTACCAAGGGCGAAACCTACTCGTCACGCGGGGCCGGGACAGTGGAGTCCATGAGATTCACCGATGTAGAGACCGTCGAACGTTACGTGTCGCAGGCCGACTGGCTCCGCGTGCCGGGTCGCCGCGATCTCGTCGACAGCATTGCCGACGAGATCGAGCGTCGGCCGAACGCTCGGGAACTTGCCGCCCGTCGGCGCCGGCACACCGCTGCGTAGGCAGCAAACAAACACCGCTGCGTAGGCAGCAATAGCAGCAAATACGCACTGCGTGCGTAGGCGCACTACTTGAGCAGGTTGCGGGCCATCACCATTCGGTTGATCTGGTTCGTGCCCTCGTAGATCTGAGTGATCTTTGCATCTCGCATCATGCGCTCGACCGGAAAGTCCTTGGTATAGCCGTACCCCCCGAACAGCTGTACCGCGTCGGTGGTCACGGCCATCGCGGTGTCGGAGGCCATGACCTTGGCCGCGGCCGAGACCCAGGTGAGATCGGGTTCGCCCCGCTCGGCCTTGGCGGCGGCGGCGTAGACCAGCTGGCGCGAGGCCTCCGTTCGCATGGCCATATCGGCCAGCATGAACTGCACGCCTTGGAAGTCGCCGATCGGCTGACCGAACTGGCGGCGCTGCTTGACGTAGGCGGTGGATGCGTCGATGGCTGCTTGGGCGATGCCGAGTGCCTGCGCGCCGATCGTCAGGCGGGTGTGGTCGAGCGTGCGCAGTGCAGTGCGAAATCCTGTGCCGGGATCGCCGATGATCCGATCCGCGGGGATCTCGCAGTCCTCGAAGTAGATCTCACAGGTGGGTGAGCCCTTGATGCCGAGCTTGCGCTCCTTGGCGCCGACCGAGAATCCCGGGTCGTCTTTGTGCACGACGAACGCGGAGATCCCTCGTGCGCCGGCACCGGGGTCGGTGACGGCCATGACCGTGTAGTAGGTCGAGACGCCGGCATTGGTGATCCAGCACTTCGTGCCGTTGAGCAGCCACCCGCCTTCGGTCCGCTCGGCCCGCGTCCGCATCGCCGCCGCGTCGGAGCCGGCCTCGCGTTCGGAGAGCGCATAGCTGAACATGGCCTCGCCGGCGGCTACCGGCGGCAGTACCTGTTTCTTGAGGTCCTCACTCGCGCAGAGCAGCAACGGCATCGTGCCGAGCTTGTTCACGGCCGGGATGAGGCTCGAGGCGGCGCAGGCCCGCGCCACCTCCTCGATGACGATCACCGTGGCCAGCGAGTCGGCGCCGGCTCCGCCGTAGTCCTCGGGGATGTGCACGGCATTGAAGCCGGCCTTGGCCAGGGCGGTGTGCACGTCGTGCGGGAACTCGCCGGTCTCGTCGATCTCGGCCGCCCGCGGCGCGATCTTGTCCTCGGCCAGTTGACGCACGGCCTCACGCAGCAGCCGGTGTTCCTCCGGCAGCCGGTAGAGCTCGAAGTCGGGGTTCCCGTAGGCCATGGTCTCGATAGTAGGACGACCTAGTATCTGGCGCGCCTACTGGCCGAGGGCGCCGGACGGTACGCTGCAACCGAGCCGTGACTGGCGCATTCGTAAGGTGGGTGAACCACCGGGGAGCGGCTTGCGAACCACCGCCGCGCGCCTGGGTGCCTTCGTTGCCGAACCGTTCACGAGAGGCGCACCGATGTCCCAACCGATGAACACTCATCGTTACGACGCCGCGGCCGTCACCACGGCGTACGCCAGCGCCCTGGAGGTGATCGCGGCCGTCGAACCCGACGTGGCGGGCGCGATCCGCCAGGAGCTGACCGACCAGCGCGAGTCGCTCAAGCTCATCGCCAGCGAGAACTACGCCTCGCCCGCCGTGCTGCTGACGATGGGTAACTGGTTCTCCGACAAATACGCCGAGGGAACGATCGGGCACCGTTTCTACGCCGGCTGCCAGAACGTCGACACCGTCGAGCAGTTGGCGGCCGACCACGCCCGCGCCCTGTTCGGGGCGTCGCACGCGTACGCTCAGCCGCACTCGGGGATCGATGCCAATCTGGTCGCCTTCTGGGCGATTCTGGCCCAGCGGGTCGAGGCGCCCGGCTTGGCCGCGGCCGGCGCCCGGCACGTCAACGATCTGTCCGAGGCGGACTGGGAGAAGCTGCGCCATGAGCTGGGCAACCAGCGCGCGCTCGGGATGTCGCTCGACGCCGGCGGTCACCTGACCCACGGATTCCGGCCGAACATTTCCGGCAAGATGTTTCATCAGTCGTCCTACGGAACTGACCCCGAGACCGGCCTGCTCGACTACGACCACGTCCGGGCCCAGGCCCGGGAGTTCAAGCCGTTGGTATTGATCGCCGGCTACTCGGCCTATCCCCGCCGGATCAACTTCGCGACGATGCGCGAGATCGCCGACGAGGTCGGGGCGACGCTGATGGTCGACATGGCGCACTTCGCCGGCCTGGTCGCCGGAAAGGTCTTCACCGGTGACTTCGACCCGGTGCCCCATGCGCACGTCACCACCACGACGACTCACAAGTCGCTGCGCGGCCCGCGCGGCGGGTTGGTGCTCTGCCAGCCCGAATACGCCGACGCGGTCGACCGCGGCTGTCCCATGGTGCTGGGCGGCCCGCTGTCGCACGTTATGGCCGCGAAGGCGGTCGCCCTGGCCGAAGCGCGGCAGCCGGCATTCGCGACCTACGCCGCCGCCGTGGCCGACAACGCCGTTACTCTGGCCGACGGCCTGCTGCGGCGAGGCACCAAGCTCGTCACCGGCGGCACCGACAACCACCTGGTGCTGCTGGACGTCTCGTCCTTCGGCCTGACCGGACGCCAGGCCGAGTCGGCGCTGCTGGACGCCGGGATCGTGACCAACCGCAACGCCGTCCCCCGCGACCCCAACGGTGCCTGGTACACCTCGGGCGTGCGGATCGGCACTCCGGCGCTGACCTCACGAGGCTTCGGTCCGGCTGAGTTCGACCGGGTGGCCGAGCTGATCGTCGACGTGCTCAGCGCCACCACGCCGTCGGCCACGGCCAGTGGTGGCCTCTCGCAGGCGAAGTACGAGCTCGCCGACGGGGTGGCGGCCAAGACGCAGGCGGCCGCGGCGGAACTGCTCGAGAAATTCCCGCTCTACCCGGGTCTGGACCTCAGCTGATCCCTGTTCCTGCCGGGCCGGCGCGTTCGATCGGTCGCCGGCCGGCGACAGCTCTAGCTGCCGCCGTGATCGGACTTCGATGCGCCCGCTTCCAGTGACGACCCGGCCGGCAGTTCCTGGTGGCCGCCGAACTGCTGGCGCATGGCCGACAGCAACTGGTTGGCGAAGTGGTCCTCACCGCGGGAGGCGAACCGCTCATACAGAGCCGCCGAGAGCACGGGCGCGGGAACCCCGGTGTCGATGGCAGCCTTCACCGTCCAGCGCCCCTCGCCCGAGTCGCTGACCCGACCGGCCAGCCCGTCGAGCGTCGGGTTGGAATGCAGCGCCGCCGCGGTGAGGTCGAGCAGCCACGACGCGACCACCGAGCCCCGCCGCCACACCTCGGCGACCTTGGCCGTGTCGATGTCGAACTGGTAGAACTCCGGCTCCTCCAGCGGCGCGATCTCGGCCGAGTGGGTGGCCTCGCGGATGCCGGCATCGGCATTGTGCAGGATGTTCAAGCCTTCGGCGTAGGCGGCCATGATGCCGTATTCGATGCCGTTGTGAACCATCTTGACGAAGTGCCCCGCGCCGGAGGGGCCGCAGTGCAGGTAGCCCTGTTCCTCGGCGGCCAGGTCGCCGTCGCGGCCGGGTGTGCGGGGAACCTCGCCGGTGCCGGGCGCGATGGTCTTCAGGAGCGGGTCGAGGCGGGTGACGGCATCGTCGTCGCCGCCGACCATCAGGCAGTAGCCACGCTCCAGACCGAAGACACCGCCGCTGGTGCCGATGTCGACGTAGTGAATGCCCTTCTCGCGCAAGGCGGCGGCTCGGCGCACGTCGTCACGATAGTTGGAGTTGCCCCCGTCGATGATGATGTCGTCGGCGTCGAAGATCTCGCCGAGCTGCTCGACCGTCTTTCCGGTGATGCTGGCCGGAATCATCACCCAGGCCGCCCGGGGCACGCTGAGCTTGTCGCGGAATTCCTCCAGCGTCGCGGCACCGGTCGCGCCCTCACCGACCAGTTCGCTGACCGCGTCGGCGTTGACGTCCCACACCACGCACTCATGGCCGTCGCGCATGAGTCGACGCACGATGTTGGCGCCCATCCGGCCCAGCCCGATCATTCCCAGCTGCATGATGCCTGCCTCTCCTACTAACGGGCCGCGCGGTAGCGGCGGATGAGTGCGTTCGTGGAGCTGTCGTGCGCGAGTTGCGGTTCGTCCGTGCTCTCGAGTTCGTCGGCCACGGTTTTGGCCAGCACCTTGCCGAGTTCGACGCCCCATTGGTCGAAGGAGTTGATGCTCCACACGGTGCCCTGCACGAAGACGCTGTGCTCGTACAGTGCAACGAGCACGCCGAGCGCGTGTGGGGTCAGGCGGTCGACCAGCAACGTGTTCGACGGCCGATTGCCCTCGAACACGCGGTGCGGCACGAGCCAGTCGGGCGTGCCCTCGGCCCGAACCTGTTCCGGTGTCTTGCCGAAGGCGAGCGCCTCGGTCTGGGCGAACACGTTGGCCGTCAGCAGGTCGTGGTGGTTGCCCAGCGGATTGAGCGAGTGCAAGAAACCGATGAAGTCGGCCGGGATCAGCCGGGTGCCCTGGTGGATCAGCTGATAGAAGCTGTGTTGCCCGTTGGTGCCGGGCTCGCCCCAGTAGATAGGCGAAGTGTCGTAGTCGACCTGGGCTCCGGTGAGCGTGACGTGCTTGCCGTTCGATTCCATGGTCAGCTGCTGCAGGTAGGCCGGGAATCGTTTGAGGTATTGGTCGTAGGGCAACACGGCCTGGGTCTGGGCGTCGAAGAAATCGGAGTACCAGACCGTCAACAGACCCATGATCACCGGCAGATTCTCGGCGAACGGCGCGGCGCGGAAGTGCTCGTCCATGTCGTGAAAACCGGCCAGCAGGTCACCGAAGGCGTCCGGACCGATCGCGATCATCGTCGATAGACCGATCGCGGAATCCATCGAGTAGCGGCCGCCGACCCAGTCCCAGAAGCCGAACATGTTCATGACGTCGATGCCGAAGGCCGACACCGCGTCGGCGTTGGTCGAGACGGCGACGAAGTGCCGAGCGATCGCGGCTTCGTCTTTCAGCGTCCGCAGGCACCAGTCGCGCGCGGTGTGCGCATTGGTCATCGTCTCCAGTGTGGTGAACGTCTTCGAGGAGATGATGAACAACGTTTCGGCCGGATCGAGGTCGCGGGTCGCCTCGGCGAAGTCGGTGCCGTCCACGTTCGATACGAAGCGGAAAGTGAGCTCGCGCTGACTGTAATGACGCAGGGCTTCGTAGGCCATCACCGGCCCCAGATCGGAGCCGCCGATGCCGATGTTGACGATGTTCTTGATCGAGCGGCCGGTGTGCCCGCGCCACGAGCCGTCGCGAATCTTGTCGGCGAACTCGGCCATCCGTGTGAGCACTTCGTGCACGCCGGGCACGACGTCGATGTCGTCGACGAGAATTCGCTGACTGCTGGGCGCCCGCAGCGCGACGTGCAAGACCGCCCGGTCCTCCGTGATGTTGATCTTTTCGCCGTTGAACATCGCATCGATGCGCTCGCGCAGACCGGACTGCTGAGCCAACTCCAGCAACAGGCCCAGCGTCTCGTCGGTGATCCTGTTCTTGGAGAAGTCGAGGTAGACGCCGCAGGCTTCGCGGGTCAGCCGCCGGCCCCGCTCCGGATCACGGTCGAACAGTTCACGAAGCGTCCTCGCCCTTATCTGATCGTGATGAGCGGTGAGCTGCTGCCACGCCGGCCGCTGTCGCAGCGGCGTCTTGATCGGATCGGGCATCCGCAGACTCCAATCGCTCGGGGGTCATGCCTATCTCAGCACCTCGGCCCGACCGGCGGGGCACCGCCCGCCGATCGAGCCGATTAGCCTCGGCCGGAACAGCCTGGGCGTCGGAACGAATGACGTCGATCGGCCCGATCGCACCCCCGGTACGACGACGCCGTTCACCATCGGCTCGATCACGAAGACGTTCATCGCCGCGGCCGTGATGAGCCTGCGCGACGAAGGGCGGCGCGACTATCGGACCGGCTGAGCGAGCACCTGCCCACGTCGGAGCACGGCGAACTGACCATCCGCGCACTGCCGGCCCATGCGTCCGGGCTGCAACGCGAACCGGCCCGCAACATCTGGGTGACGCTAGACATCCCACCGATCGAGCAGATGATCGAACAGTTGCCAGCGGTCGAACACATGTTGCCCTCCCGGTGGCGCTTTCACTATTCGAACCTCGCATTCGGCCTGCTGGGCGAAGTGGTGGCGCGGCTGGCCGGCCAGCCCTGGGAGACGGCGGAGAGCGCCGACCGACGTCCCGGCCGCGTTGGCGGAGCTGGCCGGCCGCTGGTGGTCCGAGGGGACCGGGTTCAGCTTCACGGACGAGTACCGGACCGCGTCGGGTCGTGAGGAGGGAGAGCGCGCGTGCTGCGCTCGGAAGACGGCCCGGTGGCGTCGCTGAACTGGGCCGGCTACCCCTTCACGCGGAACTCCGAGCCCTTCGGCCCCGGCTGATCGCTTAGGGGTACAGCGCAATCCGAACGGCTCGGAACTGCTCGGGCGTGGCTTCGAGAACACGCAGCCGTGGATCGGGTACCGCGAGCAGCGGACCGACGCGGAGCGCCTGCAAGCGCCGCAGCCGATCGTCGGCCAGCACCGTATCCACCGCGCTCCGGTCGCCCCCGACGACGAGGGCGTCCAGTTCGCCGGCGTACGGGCCGAGCACCGCGTGGGCGACGTCGGCCGCTCGCCGGAACGCGTCCCGGGCCTGATTGTCACGACGTCGGGCGAAGCGTTGCTGCGACCAACCGCCGGCCTTGGTGGTGCCCTGCACGTATGCGGATCCGACCTTGGACGTCACGAGGTGATCACCATCGAACACGCCCACGGCGACACCGCCGCGGCGCACTAACAGCACCCCGATCCGCCGATCCCGCTCGACGTGGACGATCAGCTGCGCGAGCGGTTCCTGATCGCTCGGCAACGGCGGGAACGGGATGTCGAGCCAGGCCTGGTCTCCGTCGGGCGCGTTCAAGCGGAGCTGAACCGGCCCGGCGTCGACCTCCGGGGCACCGTGGCGAGCTACGTAGCGCGAGATCCATGCGCGCAACCGCGGTGCCGCGACCACGACGCGACGGGCCGCCGGCGGCGGATCATCGAGTGAGGACTCCACTCACGCCGACGCGGCGGCGGTTCGCGCCGGGCGCGTACCGGCCGGGCGTGGCCGCGACCCGGCGTGCTCGTGCGGGTGGTCGTGATCGTGCGGGTGGTCGTGATCGTGCGGGTGGTCGTGGTCGTGCGGGTGGTCGTGGTCGTGCGCGTCACCGTGCGGGTGATCGTGATCCACGGCCGGCCGGCGACGGCTCGGGCGCACCTCGATCGTGGCCAGCAGCTGCTCGGTGGCCGCGGTCACGGCGGCGACTGCACTGTCGAAGGCCTCGACATTGGCCTTGGCCGGCGCCCGCATACCGCTGATCTTGCGG
>JAFAWL010000296.1 GCA_019241805.1 Actinomycetota bacterium | reverse complement strand
CACTACGCCAACACCCGCCGCCGCGAGCAGGAACTGCGCGGGCCCGGGCTGCACTTCGTCGGCTCAGGGGTGTCGGGCGGCGAGCAAGGCGCGCTGAACGGGCCGAGCATCATGCCCGGCGGGTCGGCCGAGTCCTACGACAAGCTCGGCCCGATCTTCGAGTCGATCGCCGCGAAGGTCGACGGCACTCCGTGCTGCGTGCACGTCGGTCCCGACGGTGCCGGCCACTTCGTGAAGATGGTGCACAACGGCATCGAGTACGCCGACATGCAACTGATCGGCGAGGCGTACGACCTGCTCCGTCGCGGCCTGGACGCCGCCCCGACCCAACTGGCCGATATCTTCCGGAGCTGGAACGACGGTCCGCTCGACTCGTTCTTGATCGAGATCACGGTCGACGTGCTCTCGCGCATCGACCCCACCACGGATCGCGCTTTCGTCGACGTCGTGCGGGACGAGGCCGAGCAAAAGGGCACGGGCCGTTGGACCGTCCAAGCGGCGCTCGATCTCGGCGTGCCGATCAGCGCGATCGCCGAGGCGGTGTTCGCCCGCTCGAGCTCGGGCGCGGTCGAACAGCGGGCCGCCGTTCGCGGCAAGCTGGCCGGACCGGGCGGTGATATGGGCGTGGCCGATCGAGACGCGTTCGTCGAATCGGTGCGGCAGGCGCTCTACGCGGCCAAGGTCGTCGCCTATGCGCAGGGCCTCGACCTGATCCGGGGCGGCAGTCGCGAATACGACTGGAACATCGACCTCGGCGACATGGCGATGATCTGGCGTGGTGGATGCATCATCCGGGCGGCGCTGCTCGACCAGATCCGTGCCGCCTACGCTGCCGACGCCGACCTGCCGAGCCTGCTGCTGGCCGATCCGTTCCGCGCCAACCTCGCCGCGGCACAGTCGTCCTGGCGTGGCGTGGTGGCGCGAGCCGTGCGCGCGGGGATTCCCGTGCCCGCCTTCTCGGCGACGCTCGCCTATTACGACACGATGCGGGCCGAGCGCCTACCGGCCGCGCTCATCCAGGGGCTGCGTGATCTTTTCGGCGCGCACACGTATCGAAGAGTGGATCGGGAAGGAACGTTTCACGTGCTCTGGGCCGAGGACGGCGCCGAAGTCGGCATGGACTGACCTCCCGCGGCTGACCACCGATACGAGGCGGATTTCCTTTCCTAGGCCTAGGTCTATTGCTGACCCCCGGTGGGCCAGGGACGCTGAGTACACGTTCTGTCAACACGGGGGTCCGGCGTTTCGGGCCGATTTTAGGAGTCCGAAGTGCATTCGCGCCGCGTACTGCTGCGCACCTCTCGACGAATTTCGATCGTGTGTGCCGCCCTTGTCATCGCTCTCGGGGCTTACGCCGCTCCCGCCTCGGCCACGCCATCGGCATCAGTCGCTCAAACCCAGGTCTGCGTCAACGGCGTTCCCGGCCTGCATTGGGTAGTCACAAACACCTCCGACGCGGGCGAGGGGGTGACCCCAAGGGGCGACGCGAACAGCTTCACGGTATTGCGCTACGGCGTGCTGATCGATGTCGGCGATCAGGCTTCGAGGCTGTACAGCGGATTCGGGGCGCTAAATCCTGGAGCGAGCGTTCAAGCGACGATTTCCGGTCTTCGCGGCGACGTGCAGACGTTAAATGCGAACTACGCCGCGACCATCGAGAGTGGCTCCCTACCCGTCGGCGGAGCAGCGACCGTCGACGGGTGCCCGACGACGACAACACTCTCGGCTCCGGTGGACACAATCGACGTCGGTGGCTCCGTGACGTACTCGGCAGTCGTCACCGCGCCTGATCCCGATCACGCTCCCCACGACGGAACGGTCACGTTCACCGAGGGCGGCACCGTAATACCGGACTGCCGGTCCGTCGCGGTCGACGCGAACCTCACCGCGACATGCACCGTGACGTATGCAGGTTCTGGCGGTTCGCACACGGTCACGGCGACCTACGACGGTGACACCAGCGATCACTTCGCGAAGTCCACCTCGAATGCCTCGACCGTCACCGTGTCGACGCCGGATGCCGGCGGCGATCCCGGAAGCGATAATCGGGGCGGTGGCAATCCCGGCGGTGGCGGCAATCCCGGCAGTGGCGACCCCGAAAGCGGTAATCCGGGTGGCGGCAATCCCGGCAGTGGCAATCCCGGCAGTGGCAATCCCGGGTCGGCTGTCGGTGCCGGCTCGCCGGACGGTACCGGAGGCGCGTCCGGCCGCCCCGCCGCCGGCGGTAGTAGCTCGCTCCGTGGCGTGATGGTGATCGCCGCGGGTCAGCCACCGACAATCTCTGCCCGCGTCACATCGGCACTGTCATTGGCCGAGACGGGCACCGACGTCACCTGGTGGTTGATCGTCGGTGCTGGCGCGATCCTCTCCGGGGCGGCCCTGCTGATCGTCGAACGCCGTCGCGCGTCAGGACGCGGTGCGTCGGCGGTGCGCGTCCAGTGAGCTGACCTGTTGCTGGGGGCCAAGCGGCGCCGGCGCACCGATCAAATAACCTTGAGCGTGCGTACACCCCAGTGACCGCAGCGCGGCCAACTGCTCGGCCGTCTCCACGCCCTCGGCGACCGTGGTGATGCCCAGATCCCGACACAACGTCACCAGGCTTCGGGTGATCGCGATCGCCGTGTTGTCATGCGCGATCGGGGTGACGAAACTACGGTCGATCTTCACTGTGCTCACCGGTAGATCGCGCAGTAGGGACAGCGACGAGTAGCCGGTGCCGAAATCGTCCAGCGCTATCGGCACGCCCATCGCGGCTACTTCGCAGACCTCGTCGATCGCCGCGTCCGAGGCGCTGACGAGCGCCGTCTCGGTGATCTCCAGGTGTAGCTGGTCGGGCGTCAGCTGGTAGACCTCCAAGGCACGCCGCACAGCGGGCATCAGTTCGCCTCGGCCGAGCTGACTGCCGGACGCATTCACCGCGACCCAGCGCTGCCCGCCGCTGGGCAACGTGGCCGCGGCCCGGGCACTGGCGTCCAGCATCCACCAGCCCAGCGGCACGATCAGACCGGCCGCCTCCGCCATCGGGATGAACTCCGCCGGCTCGATGAAGCCACGCTCGGGATGCTGCCAACGCACCAACGCCTCATAGCCGACCGTGGTGTTGCTGGCGATACCCAAGATCGGCTGAAAATAGGGCACCAACCCGTCCGATCGAGAAAGCGCCGATCGCAGCGTGCTCTCGAATTCCAGGTCGTCCACGGTGGCCGGTCGATCCTGGTCCGGGTCGTATACCTCGACCCGGGAACGTCCCTCTCGCTTCGCGCGCAGCAATGCCTGGTCGGCCTCGCGCAGCACCTCGTCGGGATGCGCGTGGGCGGGGCCGCTGACGACCACGCCGACGCTGACCGACACCGTGTGCTGATGACCCCGAATCGTCATGGGTGCCTCGAGCGCGTCGATCAGTCGCGCCCCGATGGAACGCAGCCGTCCGAGGTCGCGTTCGTGGGGGGCGATCACGACGAACTCGTCGCCACCGAGGCGGCCCAATGTGAAGCTGGGGGGCAAAGCGTCGGCCAAACGCTGCGCGACCGCAATCAGCAGTTCGTCACCGGCCTCGTGACCCAAGCTGTCGTTCACAATCTTGAAGCGGTCGAGGTCACAGAACAGAACGCCGGCCGGCTGCCCGGCTCGAAGGTAACTACCGAGGCGTTCTTCCAGCAGCAGACGGTTAGGGAGGTTGGTCAACGCGTCGTGGGTTGCACGATGGGCCAGCTCCGCTTCGGCCCGTTTACGATCGGTGATGTCGTTGACCTGACCCACCATCAGGTGCACCTCGCCGCGATCGTCGCGGATCGCGCCGACGTGGAGCAGCCCCCACACCTGATGGCCGTCGGCATGCAGATATCGCTTCTCGATCTCGAAGCCGTCGGCGTCGCCGGTGAACAAGTCGTCGACCAGGTGATCGTCGATGCCGCGATCATCGGGATGGGTGAAGTCGTCGAGTCGGCCGCCGATCAACCGCTCCTGCGGGAACCCGAGAATGCGCACGAGTCCGTCGTTGATCTGCACCATCCGGCCGATCGGATCGATCAAAGCCGCCCCGATCGGACTACGCGCGAAAGTGAGCTGCCACAGTTCCTCGGCCTGCTGCCGACGTTGCTGGGCGCGCGCTCGTTCTCCGGCCTTCAGGACGGCCCGTCCGGCTTGCGCAGCGAACAGTTCGAGCGCTGTCCGCTGCTCGAGATCGGGTCGCCGGCCACTGCGAGGCTGGTCGACCGACAACGCGCCAATCAGCTTTCCCTCGCCGTCGTAGAAGGGCGCCAGCAGCCAGTCCTCGGGGTGCCAGGTGTCCGGATCGTCGGACGGAGGGGAATCGGGCGACCAGGTCCAGTTCGCCATCCGCTCGGCCAGGGCCTGATCCCGGTCATGACCGAAGTAGCGCAGGGTGCCCCACGATTCGGCGGCGGCGAGCAGATCCAGCCAGTGCGACAGCGGGCTGCTCTGCCCGAGCAGCTCGCCAAGTTCCGGCGGCCCGGCGACGGCCTCCACCCGTACCTGGCCGTCGGGTGTGGTCACGTTGATAGCGGCTGCCCCGAACTCCAGCTGCTCGACGGTGGCCCTGGCGATGAAGTCGAGCGTCGCGTTCAGATCATGGTGGGCCCCGAGTTCGCCGACGATTTCGAGCACCCGTTCGAGCCACGACCGTCGGACATTGGTCAACCCGGACGGCGACGACACGGCCTCGATCCTCACACACCCCCTATCGTGTCGGCCACTCGAAGGGCTGCGTCGATAACGAACTGAAATCACAGGTCACTTCGCGGCAACGAGCCGAGAGGCGCCCGATGTGGCCGGCGGCGTGATGCCTGCGCGCCAATTCCGGCCGACATGCCCGTGATCAGCCCGATACGGTGACGGCTCGATGAGCCGAGGGGGAGTGACATGGGCGAGGACTGGCGATCGGTGAATGGGGCCAGATGGGACGAACTGGCTGACATGCACGCGGCGTCGGCCGGTTACGGGTTCGACAGGTTCGTGACTGACCCGCGCCACCTCAGCGACGTCGTCGCATTCGACAGTCCGCGCCTGGGTGCGCTCAGGGGCGTGCGCGGACTTCATTTGCAATGTCACATCGGCACCGACACCCTCTCGCTGTCGCGGCTGGGGGCGACGATGTCCGGCCTTGACTTCTCGGCGCCGTCGTTGGTGCAGGAGCGGCGGCTGGCCAAGCAGACCGGCGTTGCTCGACTGCGGATTGGTATTAGAAGGGTTGATCGAGCACGACAGCGTGCCGTGGAACGCGTTGCCGGGACACATGGTCGAGGACGAGGCCGGCGAATACCGGCTGCGTGATCGTCCGCAGCGACTGGCGGCGACATCTACGCTGCAGGCCCGCAAACCCTGATGCGTCAGATATGGCCGACCGCCTCGGTCATCTGAGCCACGGTCTGGTCGGCCAAGTGCTCGAGGGCCGGCTTGAGCACGGGTTGCGCGAGTTTGGCCATGCCGTGGAAGTCGAACTCGGCCCGGTAGGTGATCGATGTGCGCTGCCCGTCGCCGGCCGCGGCTAACCGCATGTCATCGGTGGAGGTCACAGTGTCGTTTTCGCCTACAAAGCGCAGGTGTTTCGTAGCCGGCTCGCAGGTCCGCATCGTGTATTCGAGCTCGACTTCACGACCGCGGAATTTAGACACGTTGTGAAAGCGAGAACCGACGCGCAGTGGGCCGTCGTCGGTGCGACGACAGGACACCGTGCCCGGATCCCATTGTTCGGTATTGGAGAAGTCGGCGAGGTAGTCGAAGACGACGTCGACCGGGCGGTCAACGACGAAGGTACGTTCCACGCTCAACATGACGGCTCCGGCTGCCTTGACGGTTAGGCTACCGACGAGTGGTACCCAGCCGCCCTCGAATCTGATCAGTGCTGTCGGGCGGCTTGGATACGGACGGCGGCGCGCGTGTCGGTGAGGATGTCGTCGAGCCAGAGTGGGTCGCCCTCGGAGTCGGCCAGACCGACCCGCCAGTTGGGATATTCATCGAGCGTTCCGGGCTGATTCTGCGTACGTCGTTCACCGACCACGTCGGTGAGGGCGATGGTGATCAGTCGTGAGGGTGCCGCGGTGAGTACGTGATGCAACGCCGCGACGGCAGCGTCGGTCGAGTCGTCGGAAAGCAGTCCGCGGTGGCGCAGCAGGGTGAGCCACGCGGCCCGTTCTTGTTCGTAGACGGCCAATTCCTCATCCAAATCCCGGGTGAGCAGGCCGAGTTCGTGTCGGAGTCGCACATGGTCGCCGGCCAGGTAGCCCGCGGTGGGTGGAAGGTCGTGCGTGGTGATAGAGGCAAGACAGAGTTCGCGCCACCGTTCCGGCGGGAGCGGGGGAGTGCCGGGCGCGTCCCAGTCGAATTCGAACCAGAGGATTGACGTGCCGAGGATTCCGCGTTCGCGCAGGTAAGTACGCACCCACGGTTCGACCGTGCCGAGGTCCTCGCCGACGACGACGGCTTCGGCTCGGTGCGCTTCGAGCGCCAGGATGCCGACGAGCGCGTCGTGGTCGTAACGCAGGTAAGTGCCCTCGGTCGGTACGTGACCCTCAGGGATCCACCAGAGACGGAACAGGCCGAGTATGTGATCGACGCGGACACCGCCGGCGTGGCGGAGGACGGATCGGACAACCTCGCGGAACGGGCGGTAGGCCAGTTCGGCCAGTCGGTCAGGTCGAAGCGGTGGCTGCGACCAGTCCTGGCCGGCCTGGTTGAACGCGTCGGGCGGGGCGCCGACGCTTACGCGTTGCGCGTAGACGTCCGAAAGGGCCCAGGCGTCAGCACCGCGCGAGCTGATCCCGACGGCGAGATCGTGCATGATGCCCAGGCGAAGGCCGGCCCGGCGGGCCGCGGCCTGGGCGTCGTCCAACTGTTCGTCGACTATCCACTGCAGCCACATGTAGAAGTCGATGTCCTCATAATGCTCGTCGCGGAAGCGCGCGACTCGCTTCGAGCGCGGGTCGAGCAGTTTCGCCGGCCACCGTCGCCAGTCGCGGCCGTGTTGGGCGACGATCGCACACCAGGTGGCGAAGTCGCGCAGTCCGTCGCCGCCCCGTCGTTGAAACGTCTTGTAAGCGAGTTCGCGGCCGGCGCTGCGCGGCGCGTCGAAGATCATCCGGAGAGCTTCGGCCTTTGCGCTCCAGGCTTTGTCGCGATCGACCACCCGGCGATCGTTCGGACGTGAGCGCTTGCGCAGCCGCCTGACCATCTTTCGGGCGTTCGTGGTCAGCTCCGCGAATTCCGGGATGCGCTCGGGTCTGATGTAGATCGGGTTGGTGAAGCGTCGCGTGGCGGGCAGATAGGGCGAGGGCTCCATCGGCGCGACCGGCTCGGCCGCGGGCAGCGGGTTGATCAGCACGAAGTCGCCGCCGTATTGGCCGACCCAGCTCGTGAGATCGGCAAGGTCGACGAGATCACCTACACCCCAAGACTTGCGCGAGCGCACACTGTAGAGCTGCGTCGTCAGTCCCCAGCGCTGACTCCGGCCCAACCGCTCGGGCAGCCCGAGCCAGGTGGGGGTGACGATGAGTTCAGCCTCGGCCGTCGTCTCGTCCGAGCGCGCATGCAGTGTGTGATAGCCGAGGGGTAGATCGTCCGGCAGCGCGAAGGTTGCTTCGCCGATCAGTCGTTCGCCTACCGTTCGCGGCGGCGTCCAGTTCTCCAGCTGAGCGAGATCGCTGCGTCGGGTGCCGTCCTCGCACTCGATCCACACGCTGACGTGAGCGCCGTGGTCGACGTGCACGAGGAACGAGGTCCGCTCTCCGTCGCGCACGACGGTGCAGGGCGGCAGCATCCGTGTCCAGGCCTGATCGGTGCGGGCGTGCAGTGCGGTGCGAACGGCGTCGTCGGTGCTGGCGTCGACGTCGAGTGCGGCCAGCACGGCCACGATTGTCGCGGCCGAGACCTGCACCGGTCGGCCCTGCCAGTCCCAGAATTCGGTGGCGACCCCGTACGCGTCGGCCAGCTCGCGCAGAATGGCACTCGGTTCGCTCACCGGTATCGTCCCCCTTGCAGTCGCCCCGTTGATCGATGCGATCCTCTCGCAGGCCGGTCGCTGCCCACGCGCCGGGACGGCTGGCTAGTCTCGTCAGAGGCCCGTCGAACGGGCGGTGTTGCGCCGGGGCGGTAGCTCAGGCGGTTAGAGCAGGGGACTCATAATCCCTTGGTCGTGGGTTCGAGTCCCACCCGCCCCACAACCCCGATATTTACTGGCCTAGAAGCACTTGAACGAAGTTGCCTCTTCCGCACAACGCTCGCAACGCATAGTATTGAGCACGAGCAGGGGATTGCGCAAGAGGGCACTTCGGAAGGCGCCGCGTGGCCGAGATCGACCTGGACGACATCCGGGAGTACGTCACTGACTGGTCGACGCATCTCCGGTCGATCAACCGCGCCACGTCGACGATCTCCTCCTACCTGACGTGCGCGAAGGAGTTCATCGCGTTCCTGCTGGCCACGGGCCGGTCGACGATCGCGCAGAACGTCACACGGGG
>JAFAWL010000241.1 GCA_019241805.1 Actinomycetota bacterium | reverse complement strand
GGGCCCGTCCGGCTCCGGCAAATCGACGCTGATGCACATCATCGGCTGCCTCGACGTGCCGACGTCGGGTCGCTACCTGCTGGCCGGTGAGGACGTCTCGGCGATGGACGAGATCGAGCTGGCCGAGGCCCGCAACCGTCAGATCGGATTCGTCTTCCAGCAGTTCAATCTCCTGCCGTCGATGACCGCGTTGCGCAACGTCGAGCTGCCCCTGTCCTACGCCGGGATCAGTCGCGAGGAGCGCCACGATCGGGCCCGCGTGGCCTTGGAACGAGTCGGACTGGCCGATCGGCTCGACCATCGGCCGGGTGAACTTTCCGGCGGCCAGCAACAGCGCGTCGCCGTCGCTCGGGCGCTGGCCACCGACCCCGCGCTCGTACTGGCCGACGAGCCCACCGGCAACCTGGACTCGACCGCGACCGAGGACGTACTCGGTCTGTTCGACGAGTTGCACGCGCAAGGACGCACCGTCGTCCTGATCACCCACGAGGCCGAGGTCGCCGAACGCGCCGCCCGGGTGATCCGCATCCGCGACGGACTGATTGCCTCCGACGAGTCGGCGGCGGTCGGGGCGCTCGGAGCCGGCCGATGAATTGGAGCGACACCCTGCAGAACGGCTGGGACGCGATCCGCACGCACAAGTTGCGATCGATTCTGACCGCGCTCGGCATTCTGATCGGCATCGCCGCCGTCGTGCTCACCGTCGGACTGGGGCAGGGCGCGCAGCAACAGGTGTCGAAGCAGCTGGCCGCGCTCGGCGGCAATCTGCTGATCGTCTCGCCCGGTAGCTCGACCACCAGCGGCGTGCGAGGCGGCTTCGGTTCCGCGGCCACGTTGACCACCGCCGACGCGACGGCGTTGAGTTCCAAGCAGGCAGCACCGGACATCGCCGGCGTCGCGCCGGTGTCCCAGACCAGTTCGCAGTCGCTGGTGAGCGGTGCGACCAACTGGACGACATCTGTCGTCGGCACGACCACGCCCTGGCTGACGGTGCGAGGGCGCACGCTGGACAGCGGCCGATTCATCACTGCGACCGACCAACAGAACGCGGCTGCCGTCGTCGTTCTCGGATCGGACACGGCCAGCGAGCTGTTCGGACCGTTCAACCCGGTCGGCCAGACCGTGACGATCAACAGCGTGCCCTACGACGTGATCGGCGTCCTGACCTCGGCCGGATCCGATTCGACGTCGAATCTCGATGATCAGGCGATCGTGCCGATCAGCACGGCGCAGCAACGCATCGTCGGCGGGACGAACCGCTCGTCCGTGGCGGACATCTACATCAAGGCCACGAGCGAGAACCGACTGAGCGCGGCCTACCAGGAGGCTGAGAAGGTGCTCTCGTACCGGCACGCGATGACGTCCGGGTCCACCACCGACTTCACCATCACCACTCAGCAGTCCGTATTGAGCACGACCAGCTCGGTCAACAGCACGCTCACCAATTTGCTGATCGGTATCGCGGCGTTGTCGTTGATCGTGGGCGGCATCGGGGTCATGAACATCATGTTGGTGTCGGTGAAGGAGCGCACTCGCGAGATCGGGTTGCGAAAGGCGCTCGGCGGTACGCCGGCGTTGATCCGGCGGCAGTTCCTGTCCGAGGCCTCGATGTTGGGCCTGACCGGCGGACTGTTGGGTGTCGCTGTCGGGGTGGGCGCGGCCGAGACGCTGCCGCACTTCATCAGCAACCCGGTCGCGATATCGGTGCCCTGGATCCTGCTGGCCATCGCGGTCGCCATAGCGATCGGTGTCGGCTTCGGTGTCTATCCGGCGGCACGCGCTGCGCGCCTGTCACCTATCGATGCGTTGCGCAGCGAATGACATCTGAATGCCCACCACTTCCTGGAATCCCATCGATACGGGCTCGCGGCCCGAAGCCTCGGAAAGGCCACTGATGCCTACGTCGATCTTCCGCCCGTCGGGGCGTGCCCTCGGGTCGCTCATCGCCCTCGGAGCAGGGACCGCGCTGCTGCTAACCGCATGCGGCGGCTCGTCGTCGGGCCCGTCCGCCCAGTCGAGCTCGGCAGCGGCAGCGCCCTCGTCGAGCAGCAGCGCCGGCGGTGCGGGTGGCGCCGGGCGCGGAGGCGGTGGACCGGCCGCATCGGGCACGATCGCGGCCGTCTCGGGTTCGACGATGCAGGTGCAGAGTCAGCAGAACGGTCAGGTCGCCGTGACATGGAGCGACAGCACCGCGTTCACGGCCGAAGTCACCGAGGCTCCTGATTCGATCAAGGTCGGCGACTGCGTGACGGCTGTGGCGGCGTCGGGTACCGCCGCCTCGGCCACCTCGTTCACGGCGACCACGGTCTCGGTGACGGCGCCGACGAACGGCTCGTGCACCGGTGGCTTCGGCGGCGGTGGCGCTCGGCCGACGGGCAGCAACTTCCCGACCGGGAGCCGCTCGGCCGGAAGCCGTCCCTCCGGTGTCCCTACCGGAGCACGGCCCTCGGGAGCGAACCGGCAGGTCACCGCGATCGCGAGTGGATCAGTCGTATCGGTATCGGGATCCACGATCGTCGTTGCGGCGCGTGACTTCGGCGGTGGGGCCGGTAGTTCGCCCAGTAGTTCGCCCAGCACCACCAACAAGACGATCACGCTCGGCTCCGGCACCACGATCACGACCGAGCAGAAGGCCAGCGCGGCCGCGGTCGCAGTCGGCAAATGCGCTACCGCACAAGGCACGGCCGACTCGAGCGGAGCCGTCACCGCCACCAGCATCGCCATCACCGACGCTGTGAACGGACAGTGCGGCTTCGGAAGAGTCGGCGGCTTCGGCCCTCGGGCCGGCGGCGGCACACCCACGAGCACGGGAAGCTGAGATGACTGATCGCGCGGGTGATCGGGCCCGGCGCCGTCGCAGCCGCCGGCGCCGGCTGACGGCCATCGGCGCCGGTGTTGTCGTCGTGGCCGCCGGTGGATCGGCTGCCCTGGCCGCGACCGGTGACGGCGGCAGCCAACCGATTCTGGGTGCCGTGACCACCGGTTCCGTGACGCAGACCGTCGAGGCGTCCGGCACCATTGCCGCCGCCTCCTCGAGTGCCGCGGCGTTCGCTGTCCAGGGCACCGTCGCCGTCGTGAGCGT
>JAFAWL010000363.1 GCA_019241805.1 Actinomycetota bacterium | reverse complement strand
GTCGGCCCGACGCAGCAGATCACTGCTGTCCGACTCGCCCTCGGCCCGGGCGGCCACGCCGATCGACGCGCTGGGCACGATCTCGATGCCGTCGATCAGCACGGGCCGGTTGAGCGCCTCGCGGATGCGTTGGGCGGTCTCCATGAGCACGATCTCGTCGCCGCTGTCGACGGCGATGGCGAATTCGTCGCCGCCGAGGCGGGCGACCATCACGTCCGGCGGCAGCGCGTCGCGCAGCTGGACCGCGGCCAACTGGAGCACCGTGTCCCCGGCGGCGTGCCCGAGCGTGTCGTTGACCTCTTTGAAGCCGTCCAGGTCGAGCAGGATCAGGCCGAGGTCGGACTCGGAGGCGATCTCGGTTTCGAGCTTGACCCGCAGCGCCCGCCGGTTGGGCAGCAGGGTCAGGTCATCCGTGCGGGCCAGTGCCACTGCGTCGGCCGCCGCGTTGGCCTGGCGCAACGCCAGTATCAGGCGGCCGCCGGCGGCGAACAGGGTGAGCAACGCCGGATAGGCGAGGTACGGTCCGACGCCGCCGCTGGGACGGATGGCGAGTACGAGCAGTGCCGCGCCACCGGCGGCGACCATGACGGCCGCACCCGCGCGGCGTGGGATCGCCCGCATCGGGCCGGCCGGCGGCCGGCATCCGCTTCCGACGACCAACGCGAATGCCGCTCCCCAGGCGATGTCGTCGATCGCGGAGAAGTGATACGTGCCGGCCGAGAAGTTGGTGACGATGTGGGCGTCGGCGTAGGCGAACAACACGAAGCCGAGGCAGAGCTTGGCGGCGTGCCGGACGTCGGTGCGTGCGCGCAGCAGCACCTGCGCGATGACCAGCAGCGCCAGGCACAGATCCATCAGCGGATAGAGCAGCGCGATCAGCAGGCCCAGTCCGCGGTGCCCGAAGGCGTCGGCGACGGGCATGAGCAGGACGAGGCCGGCCAGGCAGGCGGCGCCGCCGCAGACCACGATGGCCTCGAGCCACTGACCAGGCCCACGATCGACCCGTCGGCCGGCATCGATGAACAGGTATGCGGCCAAGCCGATGTAGGAGAAAAGGAAGAACCATTCGCCCGGCGCCGGGAAGTGGGTCAGGTCGGCCTGCGAGCTGGCGTTGACCACCATGGATCCGGTGGCCCACAGCAGCACCGATCCCAGCAGGAGCAGTAGGGACATGCGTCGGTGGCGCAGCACGACGGCGGCCAGGGCCATGCGCAGCAAAATGATCAAGAAGAAGAGACCCATGCTCCAGACGAGCACCGTCTGGGCGGCGGTGTCCGACGAGCGCCCGAGGACCAGATGCGCCAGGACGCAGACGCCGATGACCGACCAGGAGATGGGGCCGAGCCAGCGAAGCAGGGACTCCAGGCGTGGGCGCGCGCGGCCGGTCTGCGCCGCCAGCGTCGGCATGCACGTCCCCTTCCGGTCGGCCTCGGCGCCGAGTGGTTCGGCGCCCGGAGGGCTTCGCCGTATAGATCGGCCGGTAAGAGGCGAACGTGAATGCAGACAGTGCACGACGATCGCGAGGGACACCCTGGGGCCCGAATGAGGCCGGTCGCGCAAGCGATTCGCCCCACTACGTAGCGTAGTCGGACCAGGATCTTCGGGTCGACTTCTTATGCCGACACGGCGACGACCGATGGTTCAGGGCAGAACTGAATATTGCCAGTGCCACATCGATCGCCGTTCGGTTACCCCCGCCCCGAACGGTGACGATGACCTACGAGACGCCCCCGACCCTTGCGGTCGCGGGGCGTTTTCGTTTTGCACCAGATCGGGTCCCGCTCCGTTCTGGCGCGAGACCCGATTGCGTCGGGCCGATCAGCCGAAGCGAACGATGTCGCGGTCCAGCGGCAGCTGATCGTGCCGCGTGGTGACGGGCGTGGCCGGGTCGACCGGCAGAGTGCCGGTGGGTTGCAGGCCCAGATCGTCGTCCCAGATGCGCTCGGGCACGTGCCCGCGCAGCTCGAACTGGCGAAAGACGAAGGGGCGGCTGTCGGTCGGGAAGAAGGTCGGTGTCGTCATGATCTGGAAGTGCAGATGCGGCACGGTCGAGTTGCCGCTGGAGCCGATAAGGCCAAGTGCTTGACCGGCCGTGACGTGTTGACCCAGACGCACCTTCACCGACTCCGGGTCGAGGTGTCCGTAGAGGACGTAGACGCCATCGGCGATCTGCTCGATCACGTGATTGCCGACCGTCTGATCGATCGGCGGGATCGGCGGGGGCTTGGGCAACGACGTCGAGTTGGGGACGCCGTCCTGCACATCGACGATCGTTCCGGCCGCCGACGCCGTCACGGTCTGGCGATAGGCGAAGTAGCTGGACAGCTTGGACGGGTCACCGACCCAGGCCCGGTTCTGGTCGTCCAGCTTGTAGAAATCGATCGCGAAGCGCTGCGGCACCAGCAAGGTTCCGTCGACGGCCGCCAGGCCGCGCCGGTGGTGTGTGTCGTCCGCGCAGCAGCCCTCACTCATGAACCAGGTTCCGCCCTGCACCGGCGCAAGCAGCTCGACCGGACTCTTGGTCGAGGTGTCGATGCGGGCGACGGTGACCGCCGTCTGGGCGAGCACCGAACCGTCGCGCCCGAGGATCGACAGGCTCAGCCGATGATCGAGGTGGGCCGGGACGGCGCGGACCGAGTCGAGCGTGACATCCAGCCACACCACCCAGGCAGTGCCGGGAGGCATGACGTTGGTCTTGGTAGAGG
>JAFAWL010000329.1 GCA_019241805.1 Actinomycetota bacterium | reverse complement strand
TGCGATCGTCGCTGAATATCAAAGCCATGGGACTCCCGTGGCGAAAGATCAGACGAAGCCGACGGGCAGGGTTGCCCGATCTCCGTCCGGCTACAGGGGATCACGAGTCCGGACCGTCGCGAAACCTGCGATGCGAAAGCCGCCGTCCGAAATACGAAGCGGACCGAGGTCTTTTAACGCTCCAGCGTGCGACTGGGCAACTCCCCGTAGACCGCGCGGTACTGCTCGGCGAAGCGTCCGGGCGATCCGAATCCCCATCGAGCCGCCACCCGGGTGACAGTCACCCCGTCGTCGGTGCCGTGGTTCACGAGATCGGCCCGCGTGTGGTCGAGCCGGACTCGGCGCAGGTAGGCCATCGGTGTCGTGTTGAGGTGACGCTGGAATGCCAACTGGACGGCCCGCGGTGTCACGTAGGCCGCTCGGGCGATGTCGCCGACGCCGATCCGACGGTCAGGGTGGGCGTCGATGAACGCGATGGCACGGCGCAGGGTGGCCGGGTGGGCGTCGAGGGGGTGGCGGCTATCCCGGCCGGTGAGCGAGTTGGGGAAGCTCGCCGGCACCGTGGCGGCCAACAGTCTGATGACCGAGTCGACGACCAGTGGGGCGTCCGCCATCACTGGATCGGCGAGGGTACGGCGGGCGAAGTCGTCGGTTCGCGACCATTGCCGTCGAGCCACGGGCGAGATCGGTTGATAGCTCAGAAACCGTATCGGGCCCGGATCATCCCGATCCCCGGCGACCTCACTGAAAAGCCGGTCGGGAAGCACGGTCACCGCTAGTTCAGGCTCATACATGACTGATCGGGCCAAGCCGTTCGGATCGCTACGCAGATAGACCTCGCCCCGAGCGAAGCGCTCACTGACCGAGTCGGTGTCGCGCTGAACCCGCCCGCGACAGACCCGGATCACGCCGACCAGGCCCCGGACCTCGGCGCGGGCTCCCAGTTCGCCCGGGACATCGAGCGTATCCATGAGCAACGAGCCGGCACCGGCGCATACGTAGCCCAACGGGTTGCCGTTGCCAATGCCCTCGATGTGAACGGCGCTGCCGAAGCGTCGAGCGAAGAATTCGCCGGCTTCCTCGGGCCGGTCGCTTCTGAACTCGTCGCGGCCCGAGCGGCGTCCGATAACCACACGCGAGCGACCATCCGGGCTGCCGTGACCGCCAACCCCAAGCGGGTGCGGCACGCCGGGTCGGTCCGGGGGGCCGGGTCGACCCGACGATCGGATCGGGCTGTGTTCCGCGGAAACGCTTCGTGCAGCCACCCCGACCATCCCAATGCGCAGAGCGCACCGAAGGGACGGCCGCTGTTAGGCCGCGAGACCGATCCAGACTACATCCGTGCCTGCTCGAGGTGCGGCGATCGTCGCACCCGGTTGGCGCGAATGCGTCTGCGCCGCCGCCAGGCCGCTGACGTCAGGTAGCAGGCTCCGGAAGGCGGCGAACGGCTAGCAGGGCGACATCGTCGGTTGTGGGCTTGCGACCGATCAACTCGTGCATGACGCGCTGACACACCGCCTCGGGCCGGTCGGCGTCGGCCGTCTTGCGCAGCCGCTCCAGGCCCTCGGTGATGTCTTCGTCGCGCCGTTCGACCAATCCGTCGGTGAACAACAACAGCACGGCGCCGGGCAAGAATTCGACGCGCTGCTCTTCGCGGGCCACGTCGGGGATGAGTCCGAGTGGCGGCGTCGTCGCGACATCCACCAGCCGGCCCGGCTGCCCCGGTTCGGCAAGCACCGGCGGTAGATGACCGGCCGAGCTGATGGCGAATGCGTCATAGGGCGGCTCCGCTACGGCACAGATAACCGTGACCATCGTGCCGATCTCGAAGTGTTGAAGCTTGCGATCGGTGCGCTCCAGCGTGCGCGCCGGGCCGTCGCCGAGCAGCGCGTAGGACCGCAGGGCGCTCTTCACCCGGCCCATCACCACGGCGGCGCTCAGTCCGTGCCCCGCTACGTCACCGGTGACCAGCCAGAGGCGGCCGTCGGGCAGCGTGAAGCAGTCATACCAGTCACCCCCGATGCCCCGTCGCTCCGCGGGAACATAGCGACTGGCGAACTGTAGACCGGATAAGCGGGGGAGCCGGGAGGGTTGCAGGCCGCGTTCCAGCAGCCGGGCGGCCGTAGCCTCGGCCGCCAGTTGCCGGCGCTGGAACGCTCCGGCCACGCGGTCGGCGACGATCTGCATCAGCACGACGTCGTCGTCGGTGAACTCGTCTTCGACCAGCCTGCCGACGTGCAGGACGCCGAGAAGTCGATCCGAGGCGAGGAGCGGGACGCCGAGCATCACCTTGACGCCGGACTCCCACAGAATCGGATTGGTGACGGTCTCCGGCCCGACCCGATCGAGCACCACCGGCGCGCGGGTCGCCGCAATCCGGCCGGCGAAGCCGGTACCGATCGGGATACGGACGCCCTGGCGGACCTCGTCCTCGAGGCCCCAGGCGGCCCGAGCCACCAACTCGTCGGACCCCGGTTCCCGCAACAGCACGGCCGCGGTGTCGGCGTTCACGGCCGTGCGCACCCGGTCGAGGATCTCGACGAGATAGTCGTCGACGGTGAGATCGCCCAGAGCTGCGTCGGTGACGGCCAGCAGGTTCGTCAGCCGCTCGTTCGCCCCGGAATTCACGATAAGAGCAGGGTCGGCATCGCCGTTGGTCTGGCTGGCATCGCCGTTGGTCTGGCTGGCATCGCCTTGGCTCCGGCGCGCACCGCCGACGCCGCTCACACCGAGCCGGTCCAACCGGGCAACACCCCCGCGAGGTGGTCCACCGGACACACTCCGTTCGGTCGCTGCGGGCTCGGCTCGGCTGTTTGGAGCGCGGATTTACCCGGCACGTGATTTTATACCGGGTGTCAGTTGGCTCCCTCGCGCACGCCGAATCTTACTGCCGGCCCAGCCGCGTGAGAGCGCGGCGAGGATCGGGCAGAACCGAAGAGTGACGAGTTCATTCACCGAGCAGGAAATCAAGTTCGACGTCGATCAAAGCTTCCGGCTGCCCGACCTCGGACCGCTACTCCCCTCGGGTGCGCGGGTGCGCGCAAAGACGCAGCGGCTTTCGAGTGAATATTTCGACACACCCGACCGAGCCTTGCTGCGCGCCGGGATGACGTTGCGACGACGCACCGGGAGCACGGATCGCGGCTGGCAATTGAAGGTGCCGCTCAAACGCTTCCGTCAGGAGATCAGGGTCGATTCGCAGGATGCACCGCCGGCCGACACGGTGCCGCCCGAGCTGGCCCGACTGCTTCGCGGCGTCGTCCGGGACGACGCTCTGCGTGAAGTTGCGCGCATCGACACCGAACGCGGGCTGATGCGTTTGATCGATGTCGACGGGCAGGCGTTGGTCGAGATCGCTGACGATTCGGTGAGCGCCAGCACCGGGGGCGAGGTGGCCGTGGTGACGACGTGGCGCGAGATCGAGGTCGAGCTCGACGACGGTGATCCGCGATTGCTGAAGGACGTCGGGCGACTGCTACGCCGCGCCGGCGCCCGAACATCGCAGGAGTCGTCGAAGTTGGCCCGGGCCATGCCGGACGAGCCGGCACCAGCGGTGCCGAGCACAACGAGTGCCGCAGCGGTGATTGCTCCCTACCTGGTTGAGCAGCACCGCGCGATGCTGGCTGGCGACGTCGCCCTGCGCCGCGGCGACAGCAGTGTGATCCACCGGACCCGCGTCGCCACTCGGCGGCTACGCAGCACGTTGCGAGTGTTCGCGCCGCTGTTCGAAGCGGAGCGGGCGGCCGCGCTCGACGACGAGCTGCAGTGGTACGCCGGCCTGCTCGGCGAGGTGCGGGACCGCCAGGTGCTCACTCGACGGCTGCACCAAATGATCGAGGACGTAGACGTCAGTCTGCTGCTCGGTCCGGTTCGAGCGCGCATCGATCTGGTGCTCGGTCGCGAAACCGACGAGCACTGGAACCGGCTGATCGAAGAACTCGACGGCGAGCGCTACCTGCGGCTGCTCGACGACGTAGCCGCGTTCGTCAAGGATCCGCCCTGGAGCCCGCAGGCACGACGCCGACCGGACGTGGTCACTGACCTGGTGAAGGCCGCCGGACGCAAGGCGTCGAAGCGGCTACGCCGGGCCGCCGGTGACGTGCCGGTCGATCGACACGTCGGCGCCGAGGCTGGCGGGGACGCCGCCCGATTGCATCGAGCTCGCAAGGCGGCCAAGCGGGCGCGATATGCGGCCGAGGCGGCGCGTCCGTTGCTCGGATCGAAGAAATCCCGTCGGCAGGCGGAGCGATACGAGCAGTTGCAGGAGCTGCTCGGTGAGCATCAGGACAGCCTGGTCAGCGCCGGCGTGCTGCGCCGTCTCGGCGCGCTCGCCGGTACGGAGCCGGATGAGAACGGATTCTCCTTCGGACTGCTCTACGAGCGCGAACAAGCGCTGGCCGCCGACGCGCGTCGCCGCGCGCGGAAATGGGCGTGATGACTCTCGGTACGTTCCGTTGACGCGCGCGTCGTGATCAGCCCGACCGAATCAGCCCACCTCATTCGCCTTGGCGATCAGCGCGTCGTCATCGGCCTGACCCGATCAGCCCCGTCTTAATTGGCGGGCCGTACTTGGCTCGTCTTGCTCAGCTCGTCTTGCTCAGCTCGGCCACGTGCCGGTCGCCCGCTCGAAACCGCGGGCCCCAGCGCGGTCGACGATGGCTTTGACGCCGCCGAACACCGCACCCTGGAGGGCGGCGGCGAGCGCAACCTGCTTCCACCCGTGGTCGGGATCGGTTGAACAGGGGGCCGACTCGTCGGTGCCGGGCAACACCCCCCAAAGGCGGTTGAACAGCTGCGACGCGATCAGACCGCCGAGGACGCTCACTCCTAGCCCGACCGGCTTGTAGAGCAGTTTGAGGGCTTTGGGCGATTCGCGCTCACGCTCCGCCGCGCTTCGTGGTTCGGGATCCAGAACGGTCACAGTTCAGTCGTACCCCGATGACGGCGATACCGAACTCGGCGATGACGACAGCCCGTCCAATCTGAACTCTCACCGTGACCTTGACAGTTACGTCGAAACCCGACACTCTGGGTGACGAATCCCGGCGGAACCCCCGTGCCGCCGGGATTTTCTTTGTCCTCACTCGCGTCTATCCGGCCCACGCAGCGTGACGCGACCAGGCGCGCGCCGGCGCGCTGCGCCCGTGCGGCGGATAGGGTGCACGCGTGCCGCTGCTGGGGGATCTGATCGAGGTCCTGGAGAGCTGGTTCGATCCGCGCTGGGCCGAGTCGTGGGATGCGGTCGGGCTGGTCTGCGGCGACAGCATGGAGCCGGTTCGTCGGGTCCTGCTCGCGGTCGATCCGGTGCCGGCGACGGTCGGCGAGGCGATCGCGGCGCCGGCCCAGCTGCTGTTGACGCACCATCCGCTGCTGCTGACACCGGTTCACGGTGTGCCCGCGGATGATCCGAAGGGCGGTCTCATACATCGTCTGGTACGTGCCGGCTGCGCGTTGTTCGTGGCTCACACCAACGCCGATGTCGCCGACTCCGGCGTCTCCGATGCATTGGCCCGGCGGATCGGACTTGATCACTTGCGTCCGCTGCAGCCGCTGACCGCGCCGCCGCTGGACAAACTCGTCGTGTTCGTGCCTTCGACCGAAGCTGGACGACTGATCGATTCGCTCGCCGCCGCCGGTGCCGGTCGGCTGGGCGATTACGAGCGTTGCGCCTGGTCTAGCGAGGGACTGGGCACGTTCGTTCCCGGGGCGGCGGCGCGGCCGGCGATCGGACGTACCGGCGAAATCGAAACCGTGGTGGAAACGCGTGTCGAGATGGTCGTTCCGCGCGGTGTGCGCACCGCTGTGCTGACAGCGATGCGAGCGGCCCACCCGTACGAACAGGTCGCTTACGACCTCTACCCGACGATCGCACCGGAGATCGGCGTCGGTCTGGGCCGCGTCGGGCAACTGTCAACAGCGCAACCACTGGCCGAGTTCGTAGACCGCGTGGCGCAGTCTCTGCCCGCCACCGCCTGGGGGGTGCGCGCCGCCGGCGACCCGCAGGCCTTGATCGGCACCGTGGCGGTCTGTGGCGGCAGCGGGGGATCGCTTGCCGAGCTGGCGCGAGACGCCGGCGCCGACGCGCTCGTCACCGCTGATTTGAAGCACCACGCGACGCTCGAGGCGAGCGTCGAGCGGACCGGTCTCGCGCTGGTCGACGCCGGACACTGGAGTACCGAGGCCCCGTGGCTCGACGACGTGGCGCGGCGATTGCGCGATCACTTCGGTGCTGAGCTCGAGGTGGCGGTGTCACGGCAACCGACCGACCCCTGGAACGTGCACGCGCCGCCCCGGCGAAGCGGCGCCCCGACTGAGTAGGGAGGATTGGCGTCGTGAACTCCGATCCCGCCGCCCAGTTGCGTCTGCTCGACCTGCAGTCCACCGACACCGCGCTGGCTCAACTGGCCCACCGTCGTGCCACGCTGCCCGAACTCGGGCAGATCGCGGCACTGCGGAACGAGTCCGACGCACTGCGCAGCCGTCGGGTCGATGGGCAGACGGCGCTCGACGATCTCGCCACTGATCAGCGCCGGATGGAGAACGACGTCGAAACGGTGCGCAATCGGGCCGCGCGTGACAACGATCGACTACAGGGCGGCGGCCTGCCGGCGAAGGAGCTCGAAAGTCTGCAACATGAGCTGATGTCGTTGGCCCGACGTCAGTCCGATCTCGAGGACGAACTGCTGGAGGTCATGGAGCGACGCGAGACGAGTGAGGCCGAGGTCGCGGAATTCGACCGGCAGCTCGCGGCGATCGCAGCGCAACTGGCCGATGCCGAGCAACATCGCGACGACCAGTTCGGCGACATCGATGACAGCGTGACCGCTCGACGCGCGCAAAGGTCGGCCATCGCCGCCGAGTTGCCGGCTGACCTGCTCGCTCTCTACGAGCGCGTCGCGACGGCGAACGGCGGAGTCGGCGCGGCGGCTTTGCGCCAGCGGCGATGCGAGGGTTGTCACCTCGAGCTCGCCGGCAGCGAGCTGACGTCGGTCCGGGCCGCTGCGCCCGAGGCGGTCGTGCGCTGCGACAACTGCGGCCGGATCCTCGTTCGCACGGCGGAATCGGGTTTGTGACGATGCGGGTCGTCGTCGAGGCCGACGGCGGGTCGCGCGGTAACCCCGGACCGGCCGGATACGGCGCGGTCGTCCGTTCAGCTGCCACCGGCGAGGTGCTGGCCGAGCGCAACGAGGCGATCGGCGTCGAGACGAACAACGTGGCCGAGTATCGCGGTTTGATCGCCGCGCTCACGGCCGCCCTCGAGCTGGGCGCCTCCGAGGTGGACGTGCGCATGGACTCGAAGCTGGTCATCGAGCAGATGTCGGGCCGCTGGCAGGTGAAGCATCCCTCGATGCGGCCGCTCGCACGTGAGGCTGCGGAATTGTTGGCCCGCTTCGACGACACGACGCTGCAGTGGATACCTCGGGAACGCAACAAGCACGCCGACCGGTTGGCCAACGAAGCCATGGACGCGGCCGCCGGCATCAGGAAGAACCGGATACCCCTCGCGGGCAGTGCAAGCACGTCCGATCGGGAGGCATCGGGGGCAAGCGTCCAGTCCGCGGCGTCATGGATGCCACCCGAGGGCACGCCGACTCGCTTGGTGTTGTTGCGCCACGGCGCGACCGAACATTCGCCGCAACGTCGCTTCTCCGGCCGCAATGAGCTACCTCTGTCCACTGACGGCCAG
>JAFAWL010000240.1 GCA_019241805.1 Actinomycetota bacterium | reverse complement strand
AGGTCGTTTGTAACGAGTGACCGGAGTTGGGCGTCGTGTCTGGTCGTTGGTGGGTTGACAGTGTCCATTGCTGGGCGTAGACCGACCGCAACACCGGCACGCAGGGATGGGGGGCAACAATCATGGCCGAGGTAGTCGTCATCGAGTTCTCTGCACCGGATGCAGTCAGCATCTACCACCGAGTGAATAAGATCCTCGGCTGGGACGGCACACCCGACGCCGAGCACTGGCCGGCAGGCATGCTGAGCCACGTCGCCGGTGAGGCGGGTGACAAGCTCGTCGTCGTCGAGGTCTGGCAGTCGCAGGCCGATCAGGAAGCGTTCATGCAGTCCCAACTCGGACCAGCATTCGCCGAGGCCCAGGTGCCTCAACCCACGCGGATCGAATGGTTTGCCAACGTCGCTGACGTACACCGCCACTAAAGATACGAACCTGCGAATCGCGGGACAGCGAGCCAACGGCCAAGGTCTTACCTCACCTCCACCGGTGGCCTTCCACAACGCTCGGCACATCGAGATTCCGTGTGATCTCTGGCCCGCACGGCATCGTTGCATATAACCGTGTGTGTTACGGTGATGTGCATGCAGGTTGATCGGTTGTCAGTAACGATGGATCCCGAACTCGGGCAGGCGGTGCGGCAGGCGGCCGCCCGATCCGGGATGAGCTTGTCCCGGTGGCTGTCCGACGCCGCCGCCGATCACCTGCGCAATCAGCTGCTCGCTGCCGCGCTGGACGCCTGGGAGGCCGAAGACGGCGCGTTCAGCGAGGCCGAGCTGGCCACTGCGGCCCAGCTTCTGAAACCGCGTGCGCCAGGTCGGCGGCGGCCCAGGGCCAGCTGATGACGCTAATCCTGGATGCCGGAGCGCTCATCGGCATTGACCGCCGGGACCGGCGGCTAGGCGCGCTGTTGCGCGTGGCCCAAGGCCAGGGCACCCCGGTCCGAACCAGCGCGGCCGCGCTTGCCCAGGTATGGCGTGACGGCGCCCGACAGGTGAACCTAGCGCGCACCCTGGCCGGCGTCGACACCCTCCCGCTGGACCGGTCCAGCGGCCGACGCGTTGGTGAGCTGCTCGGCCGGGCCCGCACGAGCGACGTGACCGACGGGCACATTGTCCTTATCGCCAAGGGCGGTGACACGATAGTCACCACTGATGTCCCAGACATCAAACACTTGATCACCACCCGCGGCGTCCAGCCGACCGTCACCCAGGTGTAACTCCGAACCGGAGTTGGGCACCGCCAAACTCTCATCTGTGCCCGAGCGTGTGGTGATCACGTGCTCGGTGCTGTCGGCGCCTCTGAACCGGTCGTAGCCAGCGCCGCTAGGGGTCGAGGGCCCGCACAGACCAATGCCGCTAGCGGTATGTCTCGTCATTGGTTGGCGGCTGAAGTGCGACGCGTCCGCGGGCGACTTTGCTGAGGATCTCGTCGGGGGCGGCGGTCCAGACGGACGGCTAGGGTCGTCGTTGTGCGCGACGAGGTAGTCCTGGATCTTGGTGGTGATCAGGTCGGTCGCGCAGCTCGCCAGCGCCGCCTCGCGGATGACGGTCGGGAGCCTCCTGACGCACGCCTCGGTAACCGATGGTCGCCAGTGGCGGCGAGCCTTTCATCGCGCGACCCGTGAAGGACGCCGAGCCGGGCGGCTAGTCGCCGAGCCGGTCCCGGTAGTGCGACCAGTCCGGCAGGGTCACGTCGACACCCGGCGAGTTGGTCTTGCCCAGCAGCATCCCGCAGTCGACGACGAGCAGTCGGCCGCCAAACTCGAAGACGGTCATGTTCGGCCGATCTCACCGATTCCGCCGAGCGCGACGATGCGCACGCCGCCCGAGGGCAGCTCGGGCGGTCCAGGGTTCGGTCGGCCGTCACGTCGTCGAGGCTATTAGACCTGCTGGACCAGGCTTGCCACCGACTCGACCACGTGCGACGGGCTTAGGCGTAGCGCTCGACATCTGCGGCGCGGGTGTTGCCGCTGAGCACCAGGAACGTCTGCAGACCGGGTCTCTTCGAGCTCGGCGACGCGGAGCTCAGCGATTGCGGCGCCGACAGTGATGTCCGACTTTGGATGGACCTCTTCGTCTACCTGCCGCTGAAGCTGGTGAGCGCGACTTCGGCGTCCTTCAGCTTCTTTGCCGACTCCTTGAGGCGGCGTTCCTTGCCCGTCAAGGGGTCGACGCC
>JAFAWL010000155.1 GCA_019241805.1 Actinomycetota bacterium | reverse complement strand
ACACCCATGGGTGCTGACGTTCCTGCCCTCCGCCGGATCGGCGGTATGGACGTGCTGGCCGAGCCCGCGGTCGGCTCCGACGTCGACGTCCTGCTCATCTCGGTGGGCGCCGTATCATTAAAAAAAAAAGCCGCGGCCGACGTCGCGCACCAGGCTGGTTTCACCGTCCGCGTCGTAGACCCGCGGTGGGTCACGCCGATCGATCCGGGTCTGGTCGAGCTGGCTCGTACGGCGCGGCTGGTCGTTACCGTCGAGGACGGCGTCGAGGACGGCGGCGTCGGCAGCCGCATCGCGCAGCACTTGCGGCGGGCCGGCATGGACGTGCCTACCCGAGAGATCGGAGTGCCCGTTCGATTCCTGACACATGGGAAGGTTCCGGACGTCAAGGCTGCGATCGGACTTACGCCCCTCGACATCGGGCGTCGAATCGTGGAATGGTCTGCCCTCATCGACAAAGCTGACGGTGGCCCGGACGTCACCCACCCTGCCGAAGCACGGCAGCTCCGTTCCGACGGCGATGTCGGCCTGGCTGGTTCCGACCTACCCGCAGTGACGCGGGGCGACCAATGGCGCGGCTCGGGGGAGCGCGCGGGGGAGATTGACTGATGCGAGTACTCGTTGTCGAGGATGAGGCGCAGCTGGCTGAGGCCGTGGCCCGCGGCCTGCGCCGCGAGGGGATGGCAGTCGATGTCGCCTACGACGGCGACGACGGCTACCGCAAAGCGTCACTGACGCGTTACGACGTCGTTGTTCTCGACCGTGATCTCCCCGGCATGTCGGGCGACGAACTCTGCCGGCGTCTCACCGACGAAGGTGTGCTCACGCGCGTGCTGATGCTCACCGCCAGTGTCACGGTGGAGGACAAGGTGTCGGGGCTTGCCCTCGGCGCCGACGACTACCTGGCCAAGCCGTTCGCCTTCGTCGAGCTGGTGGCTCGGGTGCGCGCCTTGGGCCGACGCACCACACCCGCCGCGCCGCCGGTGCTGACCGCCGGCGATATTGAGCTGGACTCCTCCCGCCGCACCGTGACCCGCAGCGGCGAGCTGATCGATCTGACCCGCAAGGAGTTCGGCGTCCTGGAGACCTTGCTCATGGCCCAGGGCAGTGTGGTCAGCAGCGAGGAACTGCTCGACCGGGTGTGGGACGAGAATGCCGACCCGTTCACCACGACCGTCCGGGTGACGATGATGACGTTGCGGCGCAAGCTCGGTGAGCCGCCGATCATCGACACCGTCGTCGGCTCCGGGTACCGGATCGACCCCGCTGCGCTTGCACCGCCTGACGACGCTGCTGGATCATCCGCAGGGTGAGGCTTTTCCGCTCGACGCTGCGCGTACGCATGGCGTTGCTCTACGGCGGATTGGTTCTGCTCGTCGGCGTCTCGCTGCTGTTCACCTCCGTGGTGCTACTCGACCACTCGATCGCCAGCGTCCCGCTGTTCAAGAACACCCACGGCATGATCACGGTGACCGATCAGCAGGGCCACTCGGAGACCATCGACCCGACCCAGCTGGGTGACACCGCCCGCGATAAGGCGCGGGTCTATCTGCTGCACACCGGCCTGATCTACTTCGCCATCATCGTCGTCATCGGTACGTCCGGGGGCTACCTGCTGGCGAAACAGGCGTTGCGACCGATCGCCAAGCTGACCCGCACGGCCAAGCAGCTGTCGTCGGAGACTCTCGACCAGCGGATCAACCTCGGTGGCCCGGACGACGAGCTGCGCGAGCTGGCCGACACGTTCGACGCGATGCTCGCCCGGCTCGACGCTGCCTTCGACAGCCAGCGCTTGTTCGTCGCCAACGCCAGCCACGAACTGCGCACGCCGCTGGCGGTGATACGGACCGAACTCGACGTCACGCTGTCCGATCCGGACGCCTCGAAGGAACACTTGCGTGAAATGGGTGAAGTGGCGCTCGCCGCGACCGAGCGCGCGCAGGGCCTGGTCGGGTCGCTCCTCACGTTGGCCAAGTTGCAAGCAGGCACCCGCGGCGAGCTGGAAGTGTTCGAACCCGTCGATCTCGCTGCGCTGGTGCCGGCCGTGCTCGACTCGGTCGAGGCCGAGGCCAAGGAGCGACAGGTCAACATCGAGCAGGACACCTCTCCGGCCCCGACCATCGGCGACCCGCGTCTGCTCGAACGGTTGATCGGCAATCTCGTCGAGAACGCCGTCCGCCACAACGTGCCCGGGGGTTGGCTAAGGGTCACCTGCGGCTCGGCCTCCGACCGCATCTGGTTGCACGTCGCCAACGGCGGTCAGGTGATCCCGCCCAACGACGTCGACTCGCTGTTCGAAGCCTTCCGCCGGGGCGGCACGAGTCGGGCTCGCACCGCGACCAAGGGCGCCGGGCTCGGATTGTCGATCGTCCGCCTGATCGTCGAGGCACACCACGGCCGGCTGCAGGCGGCCGCGCCGCCCTTCGGCGGTCTGGCCGTGCGGATCGAACTGCCGTATTCGGCCCGGGAGGGCTCCGACTAGGGGCAGCCGGTCAGCCGCCAGGTCGGTTATCGCCCGGCTCATCCGACGCAGCCCCAGCGTCGGCCGGGGCGCTCTCGGCGGTGACGGCTAACGAGCGACACAGCGCTTCGGCGGTCAGCTCGATCTGCCACGGACGAGCGCCCAACTCGGCCAGCCGGGCCCGGACGGTGTCCGTGGTCAGGGGTTCGGGCGGCGTCCAGCAGATTCGCCGTAGGACGTCCGAGGCAAGCAGATTCTGCGTCAGGATCTCGTGTTTGTCGGCCAGCTGGGCGATGACTTCCCGGGCACTGGCGAGCCGGGCGGCGGCGTCGGGGGCGCGATCGCGCCAGCGCCCCGGCGGCAAGGTGGAGTCGAGCGCCGGGCCGGTTATCGTCGGCAGTTCGTTGTCCGGCAAGGCCTGTGCGCGGGCGAGCGCACCGAACCACCGATCGGCGACGCGTCGTTGTCGGCTGCCACCGAAGATGGGCAGGGCCAGTAGCTCGTCCTGCGTGCGCGGGTTGCGCCGGGCGGCCTCGATGATCGCCGAGTCGGGCAGGACGCGGCCCGGCGCCACGTCGCGCGCGGCGGCGAAGCTGTCGCGCGCCTCCCAGAGGGCGCGCACCGCCGCCAGTTGGCGGCGATTGCGCGTCGCGTGGATGCCGGAGGTTCGCCGCCAGGGTTCGGCTCGGGGCGCCAGCGGGGGAAGGCGCCGTACGGCCTCGAACTCCTGCTCGGCCCAGTCCGACTTGCCGACCTTCGCGAGTTCATCGGCCAGCACATCTCGCAGTTCCACCAGCAGTTCGACGTCCAGCGCCGCGTAGACCAGCCAGTCGTGGGGCAGCGGACGGACGCTCCAGTCCGCGGCCGAGTGACCTTTCTCCAGACCGATACCGAGATAGCGCTCGACCATGGTGCCCAGGGCGACCCGTTCCTGGCCGAGCAGCCGGCCCGCGAGTTCGGTGTCGAACAACCGCCGAGGGGCCAAACCGAGCTCGCTCAAACACGGCAGGTCCTGGTGCGCGGCGTGCACGATCCACTCGGCCGACTCGAGGGCCGAGCCGAGCTCGTGCAGGTCGGGCAAGGCGATGGGATCGACGAGCACGGTCGGGTAGCCGGCGCGGCGAAGCTGTACAAGGTAGGCGCGTTGGCTGTAGCGGTAACCCGACGCCCGTTCGGCGTCGACGGCCACGGGACCGCGGGCGGCGCGCAGGCCGGCGATTGCCTCGGCCAGTTGTCCGGGTGTCGTCAGCGGTTCGGGAACTCCGTCGACCGGCTCTCGAAGCATCGGAACAGCAACCGGTTCGTCGTCGGGCGCCGGATCTCTCAGGTCGTCGTCGGTCTCACTCATCAGCGGGTCGGAGAACGCTCACTCCCTCAGGCGGTAGTCCGGCGGCGGCGCACAACAGGTCGGCGAAGCCGAGCAGGTGTGGTCCGAGCTCGGGTGTGGTGGCGGTCCATGACCCGCGAAGTTCCAAGGAGACCGTCGTGCGCGGGCCATGAACGTCCCCGAAGCGAGTGGAGGTCGTCTGCGTCACCGTGCCGCCCGCGGCAAGAAACGCCGCGGCTCGTTCGGTCAGACCCGAGGTCAGCCAGGTCCAGGCGACCTCGGGCAGCAGCGGGTCGGTGGCGATGTCGATCTCGAGTTCGGCTGAGGCGAAGGCGACCAGCCGCAGCACGCCGTCCCATGCCTCGACGCCGTCGGGGTCGTAGAGCAGCACCAGGCGGCCCGTGGCCAGTTCCTCCCCGTCCCCGGCTAGCACGTCGGCCGACACGGCGTACGTCCACGGCGCCAACCGCTGCGGGGGTCTGATGCTTTCGACGCGGATTTCGGAGCGCACCGCGGTCGAGGTGAGGCTCTCGACCGCCAGCCGAAATGGTTCGGGCGAACCCGCGGGGTCGTTGCTCACCGCCTCGCTGTCCACGTAGTCCTCCTGCGTCATGCCGGCATTCGCCGGACGGGGGAAGCTTCTCAGATGTCGGGCCGTCGCGGCGCGCGAGGCATGCGAGTCGCTCATGCAACCCTCCGCGCGGAGCGGGCGCGCGATCGACGAGCAACCGGCCCCGCGCACACGACCACGAGGGCCAGGCCACAGGTCAAACAGGCGCGATCGGGGCAATCGACCCCATGACCATCCCCGCAGGGCGGGATCTCGACCGGCTGGTCGCGTCGGCAGGACGGGCAGTACTGACGGGTCAGCCCGTCCTCGATCGACGTCTCACCGATCACCGATCCGCCGTCCCTTCCGCGCCGATGTCTCGACCATCGCACACCTGGACCGGCTCGGACACATCCGCACCGGCAGGTCATGACGACGCTCGCATGCGCGTCGGACAAAATCGTCGAGGCGCGCCGCGTGAATCGGGGTCCGGGCCGCCCCGGACCGGCCGGATGACCGTCATCCGTACGATGGCTCTGATGGACGGGCAGCCGGAGGCGAGGGTGGACGCGCAGCCGGGAGCGTCGGTGACCGCGGGACCCGCGGCAACGAGCCGGTCCCGCTTCGTCCGGGCGGCCCGCGGCGAGGCGGTCGATCGAGCGCCCGTGTGGTTCATGCGCCAGGCCGGTCGCTCGCTGCCCGAGTACCGAGCGTTGCGGGCCGGGACGGCAATGCTCGACGCGTGCCGCGATCCCGATTTGGTCACCGAGATCACGCTGCAGCCGGTGCGACGACACGCAGTCGACGCCGCGATCCTGTTCTCCGACATCGTCGTGCCGCTGGTGGCGGCCGGGGTCGACATCGAGATCGTGCCGGGCGTCGGGCCGGTGGTGGCCAAACCGGTTCGTACGCTCGCCGACGTCGAAGCCATCAAGGCCATCACCTGCGCCGACGTCGAATTCGTGGCCACCGCTGTCGGTCAGCTGGTCGCCGAGTTGGGAGCGACGCCGCTGATCGGTTTCGCGGGAGCCCCGTTCACCCTGGCCAGCTATTTGATCGAGGGCGGCCCGTCGCGCGAACATGCCCTGACCAAGGCGATGATGCACGGCGAGCCCGAGCTCTGGCGGCGGCTGTTGGCCCGACTGGCCACGATCACTGCCGAATTCCTGCGGACGCAGATCGCCGCCGGAGCCTCGGCGGTGCAGCTGTTCGACTCCTGGGCCGGCGCGCTGTCGGCCGCGGACTACGAGAACCATGTGCTGCCCCACAGCCGGTCGGTGTTCGATGCCCTCGGCGAGGGCACCGTGCCGAAAATTCACTTCGGAGTCGGCACGGGCGAGTTCCTTCACCTCATGCGTGCCGCCGGAGCCGACGTGGTCGGCGTTGACTGGCGGGTGCCGTTGAGTGAGGCAGCACACCGAATGGGTCCTGGAGCCATCGTGCAGGGCAATCTCGATCCGGCCCTGCTGCTCGCACCATGGCCGGTCATCGAAGACGAGGTGCGCCGAATCCTCGCTGACGGGCGGCGCGCCGTCGCCGAATTCGGTGCCGCGGCCCACATCTTCAACCTGGGACATGGTGTGCTGCCCGACACCGATCCGGAGGTCCTGAGCCGGGTCGTCGAATTAGTGCACGCCTCCCAGCAGTGACCGCCACCACCAATCGCGTTGCCGTCGTCGGCGGCGGTATCGCGGGCCTCGCCGCCGCCTGGGAACTGGTCGGGCGTCTGCCGGCCCTCGACGTCACCGTCTACGAGGCGGCGCCACAGATCGGTGGGAAGCTGCGAGTGGCCGAATTGGCCGGCCATGCCGTCGACGTCGGGGCCGAGGCGTTGCTGATACGCCGCCCCGAGGGCCGCCGATTGATCGAGTCGCTCGGACTCGACGACGACCTCGTCGCCCCACTGACCCTGTCGGCCGGGATTCGCGCCCGTGGAAGCAATCACGCGATACCCCGCCGCACCCTGATGGGTATTCCCGGCGATCTCGATGCATTGGCCGCCGCCGGCATCCTGTCGGCCGCGGGCCTGAGCCGGGTCGCCGCCGAAGCGCGATTGCCGCCGTTGGCCCCGCTGTCGGCTGACGTCGCAGTCGGCCGGCTGGTCCGTGAACGGATGGGGGACGAGCTCGCCGAGCGAGTGGTCGAGCCACTGCTCGGCGGCGTGTACGCGGGGGATCCCGATCGCCTGTCGCTCGTGGCCACGGCGCCAGCGCTCTATCATCAGTTGCGCTCAGGGGGCAGCTCGCTCGTTGCTGCTGCCGCCCGGCTGACCGACGCGGGCGGGTCCCCGCCGGCCGAGGTTTTCGCCTCGCTGCGCGGTGGGTTGGGCACGCTGGCACCAGCCCTAGCCAGCCGACTTCCCGACGTGCGCACGGGAACCACGGTGCGCGAGATCGTCCGCACCGAAGCCGGCTTCCGGCTGACCATCGGTTCCACCGCACAGGCGCAGGCAGTCGACGTCGACGCCGTGGTGATCGCTACGCCTGCGGCCAAGGCGGCCCGATTGCTGCGTGGCGTCGCCCGGTCGGCCGCGACCGAGCTGGACCGCATCGACACCGCGAGCGTGGCCATCGTCAGCCTGGCCTACCGCGACGCCGAACCGCCGGCGGGCAGTGGACTGCTCATCGGGTCCGGCCAAGGATTCACCGTCAAAGCCATCACCGTCACCTCGCACAAGTGGCCGGGTGCGGAGCCCGGCCTCACCTTGTTGCGCGCGTCGATCGGGCGCGTCGGCGACACGAGCTCGCTACAACGTGACGACGACGAGCTCGTCCGGCTGGCCGCCCGGGAGGTCGGGGCGCTGTTGGGTGTCTCGTCGACGCCGATCGACCACCTCGTCACGCGATGGGGTGGGGGCCTGCCGCAATACGACGTCGGCCACGGCGATCGGGTGGCCCGCATCCGGACCGGCGTCGAGGGGGTCCCCGGCCTGGCCATGGCCGGTGCCAGCTACGAGGGGATCGGTGTTCCGGCCTGCATCGCCTCTGGCACCGCGGCGGCGGACCGTGTGATCGACTTCCTGGCGCGTGGCGGCCCAGCGGTCGATGGCTGAGGCGGACAATGGAGCGATGGTCGACGGCAAGCAGGCGAAACAACTGAACGCAGTCATCCGCTACACGGCCTGGTCGGTGTTCCAGGCCGAACGGCGGCTCGGGGACAGTGATCGGCGTCCACTGGCAGCCGAAGTGGATGATCTGTTCGCCCAACTGGCCGAGAAAGACGTCGTCGTGCGCGGCGTCTACGACGTCAGCGCTTTACGCGCCGACGCCGACGTCATGATCTGGTGGCATGCCTCGACCGCTGAAGCGCTGCAGGACGCGTACAGCCGCTTCCGTCGCACGGCCCTCGGCCGGCACCTGCGGCCGGTGTGGTCGAACATGGCCCTGCATCGGCCGGCCGAGTTCAACAAGAGCCATATCCCGGCGTTTCTGGCCGAGGAGCAGGCGCGGGCCTACGTGTGCGTCTACCCCTTCGTGCGCTCCTATGAGTGGTACCTGCTCCCGGAGAACGAGCGACGGGGGCTGCTCGCCGAGCACGGTCAACTGGCGCGCGAGTACCCGGACGTACGCGCGAACACGGTGTCGTCGTTCGCGCTGGGCGACTACGAGTGGATGCTCGCGTTCGAGGCCGATGAGCTGCACCGCATCGTCGATCTCATGCGGCACCTGCGCAGCTCCGAGACCCGACGGCACGTGCGGGTGGAGGTGCCCTTCTACACGGGCACTCGCCGCAGCGTCGCCGAGCTGGTCACGGCGCTGCCCTAACAGCTCAGCCCTCTTCTTCGAAGGTGAGCGAGATCGAGTTGATGCAGTAACGCTGATCGGTCGGCGTCCCGTAGCCCTCGCCCTCGAAAACGTGGCCGAGGTGGCTGTGGCAGTTCGCGCACAATACCTCGACGCGCGTCATACCCATGCTGGTGTCGCGCCGCTCGATGACCCGGTCGCCGGCGAGCGGGGTGAAGAAGCTCGGCCAGCCGCAATGGGAGTCGAATTTCGTCTCACTACGGAACAGCTGGGTGCCGCACGCCCGGCAGCGGTAGGCGCCCACCCGCTTGTTGTCGGTGTATTCGCCGGTGAACGGCCGCTCGGTGGCGGCCTGTCGCAGCACGGCGTACTCGGCCGGCGACAACTGCTCGCGCCACTCAGCGTCGGTCTTGACGACCGCCGGTGGCTTCTCCTCGACGCTGCTCATGAGTCGACAGTACGTCGCCGCGCTGTCCGCTGTCGCCTACTCAGTGCACGGCCATGATCAGCGCCGCGGCCACGTAACCGACGATGAACAACAATGCGAGCCAGGCCGCCGCCTTGCCCGCGGTGCGTCGCCAGCCGGTGGCGGCGGTTGTGGCGGCCGCGAAGGCGGCCACCCCCTGAACCTGACCTTCCGCGGTGTTCGGGTTCGCGGCCGGACCCCACGACAGCACGCGCCGGTCGGCCTCGACGTCGGCCGGATCCTCGGGCCACTCGTCGTCCTCGCGTGCGTACGTCATACGTCCAGGGTGCCGGTCACCTGACGGTCCTGCCAACCGCGTCGGGTCGGGCAGTACCGTCAGGGCATGGCCGTGACGCCAGCGATCGAGCTCCAGGTGGGTTCGCGCAGTGTCCGCATCAGCCATCCCGAACGGGTCTACTTCGACGCCCGCGGCGAGACGAAGCTGGATCTGGCCAACTACTACATCGCGGTCGGCGACGGCATCGTGCGCGCGCTGCGCGAGCGTCCCTGCATGATGCACCGCTTCCCGGACGGCACCTCGGGGGAGCGGATCTATCAGAAGCGTCTGCCCAAGGGCGCGCCCGACTGGGTCGAGACCGTCGAGGTGCGTTTCCCCTCCGGCCGCGGCGCAGACGAATTGTGCGTGACCGAACTGGCCAGTGTGATCTGGGCCGTGCAGATGTCCTGCGTCGAATTCCACCCGTGGCACTCCCGGCGAGCCGACACCGAGAAGCCCGACGAGCTCCGCATCGACCTCGATCCGCAGCCGGGGACCGGTCTCGTCGAGGCGAAAGTCGTCGCGGAGGTCGTCCACGAGCTGCTCGACGAGATCGGCGCGGTCGGTTGGCCGAAGACATCAGGGTCCAAGGGCATCCATATCTACGTGCGGATAGAGCCTTCGTACGGCTTTCGCGAAGTGCGACGGGCCGCGCTCGCCTTCGCGCGGGAGGTCGAACGGCGCGCCCCATCCCTGGTGACGACCGCGTGGTGGAAAGAGGATCGCGGATCGCAGATCTTCATCGACTACAACCAGAACGCCCGCGACCGCACGATCGCGGCGGCCTACTCGGTGCGGGCGTCGCCGATCGGCTTGGTGTCGGCACCGGTCACGTGGGACGAACTGCCCGACGTCGAGATGGCCGATTTTACAATTCAGACCATGCCCGAGCGCTTCGCCCGGCTCGGTGACGTGCACGCCGGCATCGACGATGCCGTCTGGTCGATCGATCCCCTGTTGGCCTGGGCTGATCGGGATGAGCACGACTTCGGCCTCGGCGACGCGCCCTACCCGCCGAACTTCCCCAAGCAGGAGGGCGAACCGCCGCGCGTCCAGCGCTCGCGGATGAATCCGGCCAACTGGCCCAAGGACGAGTCAGGTCCGACCGTACAGCCTCAGGATCTCGGCTGACGCTCTTCGCGCACCGCTACAACCGGGCGCAAACGCGGACATCCTTGACGGCGGCCGCCCCGCTCCACCTTCTCCCGCCAGGGATTCGGCCCTATCGGGCACGCGCCGCCGCGTACGTGAGCTCGCTCAGGCGTCTCCGACCGGGTGAGGGGCATGCTGCCCGGAACGGGGGACCCGGGGATGTCGACACCACAGCTGCCAGATCTGCAGGCCGCGGCACGACGACGCCGGCCTCGTCACGCGTCAGGCTTCTCGACCGGACAGTGGCTGGCGCTCATCGCGACCGCCGTAGTCGTTGTCGCCGTCGTCGCCGTCATCGCGATTACGGCCGTCACAGACCCGTCGAATCGGACGCGAACCGACGCGGCCGACCGAGGCGGACCGGGACCGACGACCTCGACGAATTCCGGAGTTGCCGGCGGCTCGGACCAGGCCGCCGCTCTCGCCACCCAGACGGTCGTGGTCGCCGGCGGCAACGGCGGCGGTGGCACCGTCAGCGTCGGAGGCAACGGCAACGGTGGTCATGTCGGCGGAAGCACCCCGACGGCGCCCGGCTCGGTGACGGGCACGCACACCGGGACGGCCACCGGCAGCGCTACGACCAGTCATTCGAATACGACGACGACCGCCACCGGGACCCACATCGTTATCAAGCCGTCGAACATCCGCGCCTCGGCGATCCTCAGCGTGCTCGATCCACCCCCGGCACGGCTCTTGCCGTCGACGCCGCCCGCCTACGGCGCGGCCGACCTGTCCTCCGGCTTCTCAGCCGACCCGTACTCGGTCGGCGTGGCCGCCGGCGGGCCGGTCAACGTCAACTATCTGGGCGGATCGTGCCGCGGCTTCAGCTCGGCCGCACCCAGCCTGAAGATCAACTACGGCGGTAGCGGATCGCTGCTGCGGCTCTATTTCGTGGGCGCTAACGGGGATCCGGCCATGGTCGTCTACGACCCCTACGGAAACTTCTACTGCGTCGACGATTCGTTCGGGACGGTGAACCCGACCATCGACTTCAACAACCCGGCCGTCGGCTCGTACGAGATCTGGATCGCTTCCTATGCCTCGAACGCGACACTGAGCGGCACCTTCTACGTCACCGGCAACAGCGGCAACCACCCCTGACGCGGCTTGTGTTCAGACCGCGGCCGGCTCCTCGCCGAGTTGGTCCTCGCTGGCGCCGGCCGGCGGCGGTGGCGTGCGCTTGGGCAGTCCGACCAACGCGATGATGAACGTCGCACCCATGATCCCGGACATCGTGTAGAAGACCGTCTCGCTCGCCTGCGCGAATGCGAGTTGGAAGAAGTGCGGGATGGATCCGGTGCGCGCGCCACTCGAGCCGCCGGTCGCCTGCGCGAGTGAGCGGGCTTGTCGCACGGCATCAGCGTGCGGGTCGCCCTGCTTCTGCAGCGCCGTCCTGAGGTGGGATTCGAAATGTGACGTCAGCAGCGTCCCGAGCACGGCGAGTCCCAAACTGGACCCGAAGTTTCTCGTCGTCTGGGTGATGCCGGTGGCCTCCCCGTAGGCCGTGCTGGGGGCCCGGTTGAGCGCCGCTGTGTTTGACGGCCCGATTATGAATCCGATGCCGGCGCCGGCGAAGACGATGTACCAGAGCTGCTTGCTCATCGAGAGTGTTGTCAGCTCGCCGGCCCAGAGCGCGAACATCACACAGGCCAGCGCCGACCCGATGACGACCGGACGGTACGCGCCGGCACGGTCGAGCATGCGGCCACCGATCTGGACCGCCACGACGAAGCCGATGAAGAAGTAGAGCAGCACCAAGCTCGCATTGGTCGCGGACTTTCCGAGTGAGATCTGGCCGTATTCACTGGCGAAGAGGAACACCGGGATAAACACCGACATGGTCAGCAGAAGCACGATGTTCTGGACGCGGAACACGCGATCGCGAAAGATCCGTACCTCGATAAGCGGATGCCGCGTCCGAAGTTCCAATTGCACGAAGGCGATCAGCAATACGACGCCGATGATGATGCAGGCCGCGGTGGCCGGGTTGCTCCAGCCCCAAGTGCTCGATTGCTGCAATCCGAAGACGGTCAAGCCCACACCAAG
>JAFAWL010000060.1 GCA_019241805.1 Actinomycetota bacterium | reverse complement strand
GGCTTCATTGATGACTCGGTCGCAGCGGGCGGTACGAAGCTGCTCGAAGTGACGAAACCGTTGCCGGACAAGGGATATTTCGTCAACCCCGTGCTGCTGGGCGACCTACCGCCGGACGCCCGGGCGGTGCAGGAGGAGATATTCGGTCCGGTGGCGGTGATCCTGCCGTTCCGCGACACCGAACACGCGATCCAGCTGGCCAACGACACCAAGTACGGGCTGGCCGCGAATGTGTGGTGCAACGACCCGGTCGAAGCCCGACGGATCGCGTCGCAGATCCGGGCCGGCACGGTCTGGATCAACGGCGCCGGCGCGATGCGTCCGGACGCGCCGTTCGGTGGCTACGGCCGGTCGGGCGTCGGACGCGAGCTCGGCGAATGGGGCATGCGCGAGTACCTCGAGGTCAAGCACATCCAATGGAGGGTGTGATGGGGGAAGGCGCAGCCCGGGCGGCCGGGCCGCTCGCCGGCGTCCGCGTCCTCGAGCTCGGCTCGATGTACGCGGCTCCGACCTGCGGAAGAATGCTGCGCGACTTCGGCGCCGACGTGATCAAAGTCGAGGATCCGATCAGCGGCGACTACGCCCGGCAATGGACGCCGATGAAGAACGGCCAGTCGTTCGGATTCGCCCGCCTCAACTCCGGCAAGCGGTCCGTCGCGATCGACCTACGCAGCGACTCAGGCCGCGACCTGGTGCGTCGCCTGGCGGCGCAGTGCGATGTCGTCATCGAGAACTTCCGGCCCGGCCGAATGGATGCCTGGGGTCTGGGCTATGCGGTTCTCGCGGCCGACAATCCGCGAATCGTGGTCACAAGTGTGTCGGGTTTCGGCCAGACCGGGCCGTACCGCGGGAAGCCGGGCTTCGGGACGGTCGCCGAAACCGGCAGCGGATTCGCCTACATCAACGGCTGGCCGGAGACGCCGCCGACCTCGCCGCCGTTCGGCTTCGCGGACTCCATCGCCGGTATCTCGGCGGCGATGGGCACGGCCATAGCGCTCTATCGGCGAGAGCGAACCAGCGAGGGGGATCATGTCGATGTCGCGTTGTACGAGCCGCTCATGTTCATCGTGGGTGACATGATCATGAACTACACCGGCACAGGATTTGTGCAAGGTCGGGTCGGCAACGGCACCGGATCGGCGTCGCCCAGGGGCGTCTATCAGACCGCTGACGGAAAATGGCTCTCGATCGCGGCCTCCAACCAGGTGATTGCCCGGCGATTGTTCGCCGCGATGGGGCAGCCCGATCTCATCGAGAATCCGCGGTACGCGACCAACGAGGTCCGTATGCAACACAACGACGAACTGCAGGCGCTGGTCAAAGAATGGGTCGGCAAGCGGTCGCGCGATCAGGCGCTCAAGATCCTTGACGAGTTCGAGGTCGTATGTTCCCAGGTCAACGACGCCGGCGACATCGTCGAAGATCCGCACTTTCAGGAGCGCACCCTGATTGAACTCACCGGCAGTGCGGCATTGGGCCGTGTGCTGGTGCCAGGTCCGGTCGTCCACTTCGAGGGCTACCAGGTCGAGCGGTACGAAGGGGTACCGTCCGTTGGGCAGCAGTCGCGCGAGGTGCTCGCCGGCCTGCTCGACCTGACCGAAGACGAACTCGTCGCGCTGGACGCCGCGGGCACGGTCCGGCTCGGCTCGGCTGATACGGTGGCCGCCTGGGCCGACGATCAGGGCTGGCCGCCGTCCACCGTGACTACCGAGCCGGTCGTGTAGCTAGACAGGTCACTGGCCAAATACAGCGCAGCCCCGACCACCTCGTCCGGGCGCCCGCCCCGCTCGAGCGCGAAGCGCTGGGCCCGCAGCTTGAACGCGTCCATGTCCCAAGCCTTGCTGACATCGGTCAGGAAGGTCCCGGCCATAATCGCGTTCACCCGAACCTTGGGACCGAACGCGTGGGCGAAGCCGACGGTCACGGCGTTGAGGCCGGCCTTGGCCGCGGCGTAGGGCAACATGCCCGGTCGCGGATGGACGGCGCCGGCGCTGGAAATGTTGATGATCGATCCGCCGTCGCCTTCGGCCATCCGGGTTGCGACGAGAGCGGTCAACCTGAAAGGCCCCTTGAGGTTGACGTCGAGCACCTTGTCGAACAGGGCCTCGGTGACCGCCAACTCGCCGTCGTAGACCGGCGACATGCCGGCGTTGTTGACCAGGATGTC